>JALVDI010000331.1 GCA_027009115.1 Polyangiaceae bacterium
GCCGAGGCGGTCCTGCGGACGGGCCGCTACGTGAGGTCCGTGCCTCGGGACGAGCGCGTCGAGAGCCGGCAGTCGCGCTGGGTCGCCGAGGACATCGACGGGGACGGCCTGGCGCTCCTCATGCGCGTCGACGATCCAACCGGCGAGTTCGTCGAAGCGCCCGAGTGGCCCGGGCTCCTGGTCCCTCGCCGGATCGAGGACGAGGGCCCGTTCTACAAGGTCTACCCGGAGGGCACGATCGCCCACTGGGATGGCTCCACGATCCCCGACCCCGGTTTTCTGGCCGACAACGACCCCGATCTGAACCGCAATTTCCCCTACGGTTGGGCACCGGAGCCCGACCAACGCGGGGCTGGCCGCTTCCCCCTCAGCGAGGTCGAGTCGCGCGCGATCGTCGAGTTCGTCAGTGCCCGGCCCCACATCTTCGCCTGGCTGAACCTCCACACCTTCGGTGGCGTCCACATTCGGCCCCTCGGCGGGCAGCCCGACACGAAGATGGATCCCTCGGACCTCGCGCTCTACCGGCAGCTCGAGGAGTGGGCGGACGCCCTGACCGGCTACCCGACCGTCAGCGGCTTCGAGGAGTTCACTTACGAGCCGGGCAAGCCCCTGCATGGCGACCTGAGCGACTTCGCCTACCACCAGCGCGGCGCGCTCGCGTGGGCCTGCGAGATTTGGGACCTCTTCGAGCGCGTCGGGCTGCCCAAGCGCGAGCGTTTCGTCGACCGCTACACGCAACTCGATCGGGAAGAGTTGGTGGCCATCGCCCGCTGGGATGCCGAACAAAACGGCGGCGCTGTGCTCAGGCCCTGGCGCCCTTGGACGCACCCCCAGCTCGGTGCCGTCGAGGTCGGCGGGCTCGATCCGCGCTTCGGCTTGTGGAACCCACCTCGGGACCAGCTCCCGGAGGTCTGCGCGGGCCTCTCGGGGCTCTTCCTGCGGGTCGCGTCCCTGGGGCCGCGGGTGAGCCTCGGGGCGCCGCAGCTGCGGCGGCTCGGCGAGGAGCTCTGGGAGGTCAGCGTCCAGGTCGACAACCTCGGCTATCTGCCCAGCTACGGGCTCGCGTCGGCCAAGCGGTTCCCGTGGAACGAGCCCTTGCAGGCCGAGGCCGAGGGCGAGGGATGCGAGGTGCTGGGCGAGCGTCGGGTGTCCGTCGGTCACCTGGAGGGTTGGGGCCGCGGGCGCTGGGGCGGGTCGAGCGCTCTGTACTACCAGCGCTCACGCGGGAGCGTCAGCCGCCGTCGCTTGCGGTGGACCGTGCGCGGCACGGGGCGGGTGAGGGTGCGCGTCCTGGGGCCGCGGGTCGGGGCCGCGGAGCTGCGGCTCACTGTGGGCTGAGCCGTCCCCAGCGCTCGGCCTCCGTGCCGACTGCTTTCGTGCCGGTTGCCGCCGTGCCGAGCTGCCGTACCGAGCTGCCGTACCGAGCTGCCGTGCCGACCGCGATGCGGCCCAGAGGATGTTCCCGCGTGGCGCCGCTGCCTGAAGAAGTCGTGGGGATTGCCGAGGCCTGAGGCGCCTGGCCCGGCGGTTGGGCGTGAGGGGCGCGGAGAGGGACTGGGGCGGGCTGTTAGCGGCTGAGGGCGTCGCTCTCCTTGAGGAGGCGTTCCACCATGCTCTTGGCGTCCTCGAGGATTACGACGTGCTCGGCGAGCTCGCGGCGCTCCCCTTTGTCGAGGGCGTCTGCCGCCTGCTCGTAGGCGTGCTTCGCGTGGGTCAGCGTAATGAGCGCCGTGGGATCGCCTTGAAGCCACTGTTCGGCGCGAATGAACAGACGGGCGAGCTCGGCGAGTAGCGACTCAACCCCCTGAACGATGCGTTGCGCGGCTTCTTCGGCGCGGCGCTCCTGCAAGTACTCATGGCTCTCTCGGCTCAGGCGGTCGAGCTCGTCCGGTTCGAAGGCGCTCTGCGCGTTGATCTCGACCGACTGCTCCTCGCCGGTTTCGAGGTCGCGTGCCGAAACGCTGAAGATGCCGTCGGCGTCGATCATGAAGGTGACCTCGACCTCGATCTCGCCGGCGGGTGCCGGCCGCAGCCCCGTGAGCACGAAATCCTGCAGTAGGTCGTTCTCGCTTGCGCGGGCGCTCTCGCCCTGGAGCACGACGATCCTCAGACGCTCCTGGTTGGGTCGACTCGTCGTAAAGGTGTTGGGCACCCGGCAGGGAACACGGGTGCCGGCCGGGAGCAAGACCTCGTAGCAGTCGCCGGCCGTCGCGATGCCCAAGGAGTGCGCCGTTACGTCCTCGAGGGCGACTTCGTCCAACTCCTCGGTGAGGAGCGCGCCCTGGACCGCGGCGCCGAGGGCGACGACCTCGTCCGGGTGCACGCCCTTGTTGGGGGGGATGCCGAAGTAGTCGGCGACGGTGCGCTGGACCGCAGGCATCCGCGTCATACCGCCCACCAGCACGACGTCGTCGATGTCGGCCGGGACCTTGCCGGCCATGTCCATCGCTTTCTCGCAGATGGTCAGGGTACGCTGGACCAAGTCGGCGGTGAGCTTCTCGAGCTGGGCACGGGTGATGGCGTAGTGCATGTGGAGCGGCCCGCTCGGTCCGCTCGACACGATGAACGGGAGCTGGATCTCGGTGCGCTCGACTTCCGAGAGCTCGCACTTCGCCTTCTGCGCGGCCTGCTTCAGCCGCTGCAGCGCGATGGGCGAGTTGCGCAGGTCCACGCCTTGCTGGACTTCGAAGCCGCGGACGAGCCAGGCGATGATGCGGTCGTCGAAGTCCTCGCCGCCGAGGTAGGAGTCGCCGGTGGAAGCGACCACCGTGAAGCGTCCGTCTTCCACGCGGACGATGGAGATGTCGAAGGTGCCGCCACCGAGGTCGTAGACGGCGACGGTCTGGTTCAGGCCCTTGCCGAACCCATAGGCGAGGGCCGCCGCGGTGGGTTCGTTGAGGATCCGAAGCACGTCGAGGCCAGCGATGAGTCCCGCATCCTTGACGGCCTGGCGCTGGGCGTCGTTGAAGTAGGCCGGGACGGTCACCACCGCCTTGTCGACCTCCTCCTGGAGGTACTCCTCGGCGATGAGGCGCATCTCCTGCAGCAGCATCGCGCTGATCTCGGGTACCGTGTGGACCTTGTCCCGCAGCACGATGCGGACCTCTCCGCCCGGTCCCTCGACCAGGCGGTAGGGCACCGTCTCCAGAGCGTGCTGCACCTCCGGCGAATCGAAGCGGCGACCGATGAGTCGCTTGGCCGCGAACACAGTGTGCTCGGGGTTGGTGATCGCCTGGCGCGCGGCGATTTGACCTACCACACGCTTGCCCTCGTCGGTGAGAGCGACGACGGAAGGGGTCGTCTTGTAGCCACCCTTGTTGGCGACGACGATCGGCTGAGCGTCCTCGACCACGGCGACGCAGCAGTTCGTCGTCCCAAGGTCGATGCCGATGACGCGGCTCATCGAGGCCGCTCCAGGAAGCGGAGGCGCACGGGGACGGCGGGGCGGCGGGAGGGCGCTCCGAGGTCGGTCGATCCGAGGGCCGGGGGGGTCAACTGTCGCATCCGTGAGCTACGACGCGAGGGTGTGGCGAGCCGCCGCGTGCCCCGAGCCCGGCCCACCGCCGAGGGCTTCGGCCGGACAGGCATCGGAGCGCGGCGCACGCGCTGGAGCGCACCTCAAAAAGGATCGTCGATCGATCCGTGGACTGGGCGGGACCGGTGGCGCATCCGCGAGGCGAGGGAATGTCGAGCATTCTTGAGCTGAGAGGACGGCGGCAGAGGGCGTGCGCAGGCCCCGGAGCGGCGACGAGGGGTTTTGAGGTGCGCTCTAGTCTCGTCATTGTGACGAGGCCCCGGCCTCCGTTGCAACTACTGGATGATCAGGCGCGGGGCGTCGTGAACTTGACGTACTCGAAGTCGACGGGCTTGCCCTTGACGCCCTTGCGGGGGGGCGCGATCCAGCTCGCGAACTCGCCTGGCTCGTAGCAGGGCTTCATGAGCGACCGGACGTAGGCGCGGTCTTCAGGGGTCGGGAGCCACTCGCTGCGCCTGGCCTCGAACTGCTCGGGGCTGATGAGCTCACCGGTTGGGGAGAAGGGATGGTCCGCGTAGATGCCCATCGAGCGGTTGAAGCGGCGGCTGGGGATCGCGAGCTGAAAGTCCGTGATGCCTGCGTCACGGATCGTCTTGTTCCACCGCGCGCAGGCCCGCTCGCAGTCGGCAACGTACTCGTCGCGGAGGATCTCGTTCATTGCGTTGCGGAGCGGGACCTCTTCCTCGCGCAGGACGCCGCCTTCGACGACGGGCATCCGGTAGACGCCCTCGAGGGCGGTGTGGTCTTCGTACTTCTTGCGCTCGTGGTGCCGGCCCTTGAGGCCCGACGCGAAGTAGTCGGCGGCGTTCGAGCTGATCTCTCCGCCGAAGAGCTCGACCGCGCTGGAGAACCAGAAGTGGATCCACTTTTGGATCGTGGGGAGGTCGATGGCTCCCTGGTTGCGCGCGTCGCCGTTGGGGTCCGCGAGCTGTGCCTCGCAGGCCCGGCGCACCACCCGGTCGACGCCCGTCTCGCCGACGAAGAGGTGGAAGGCCTCCTCCGTCAGCATGAACTGCGTCGCCCGCGCAAGAGGATCGAAGCCGGACTCGCTGAGCGCGCTGAGCTGATACTTGCCGTCACGGTCGGTGAACATCGTGAACATGAAGAAGCTCAACCACTCGTCCGTTGGCTCGTTGAAGGTCGAGAGGATGCGCGGCTTGTCGGCGTCTCCGCTGCGTCGCTCGAGGAGCGCTTCGGCTTCTTCGCGACCGTCGCGTCCGAAGTACTGGTGCAGCAGGTGCACCATGGCCCACAGGTGCCGGCCCTCCTCGACGTTCACCTGAAAGAGGTTCCGCAAATCGTAGAGCGAGGGAGCGGTCTTGCCGAGTTGGCGCTGCTGCTCGACGGAGGCAGGCTCCGTGTCCGCCTGGGTGACGATGATGCGTCGGAGCATGCCGCGGAGCTCGCCGGGGACTTCCTCCCAGGCCTCGTGCCGGGCGTTGTCTCCGAAGTCGATCGTTCGCTTCTTGTCGCGCGGGGTCAGGAAGATGCCCCAGCGGTAGTCGGGCATCCTGACGTAGTCGTAGTGAGCCCACCCACTGGCGTCGACGCTGATGGCCGTACGCAGCCAGATCAGGTCTTCTTGGAAACCGTCGGGGCCCATGTCGAGCCACCACTTCTTGAAGTTGGGCTGCCACTTCTCGAGGGCGCGCAGCAGCTTGCGGTCGTGGCCGAGGTCGACGTTGTTGGGGATCGAATCGTGGAGCGACATCGTCCACGCAAGCTAGGGGCCACCCCTCCGTGCGGCAGTGTGGCGCCTCACGTCGAGCCCGGTCGTTGTGAGGGGCGTCACGAGCGTCGAGGCACGCGCCGATGGGACGAGTCGATGCGCACCGCTCGTTCCCGAAGGATCGCGGTCGCGGTGGTGCGGGCTGGCCGACTCGGTCCGCCGATCGCGGACCGTCGCACTGTGCGTTGCCGCAGGGTTGGTCGCCTTTGGCAGCCCCCTGGTGCTCAGCAGCGCGTCCAGTCGAAGCACGGCCGCTCGGGCTGCCCGTACTTGGTGAGCGCGCCCGCAGGCCCCACGGCGTTGGGACGCTGGAAGATCCAGTTCTGCCATGCGCTCAGACGGGCGAAGATCTTGGACGCCAGCGTCTCCGGCCCGGGGAAACGCAGGCTCGCCTCCATGCCCGTGAGCGCGTCCGGCGACAGACTGGCGCGTTCTTCGATGGCGATGCGCACGTCGTCCTCCCAGTCGATGTCGTCGGCGGCTACGGTGACGAGCCCGAGGTCGGCGGCAGCGGCGGCGGCGATCGGATCGTGGACGCCGAGGGCGCGCTCGACCGCCGCGGGCTCGCCGTAGAAACGCGTCTGAAGTCGGGACAGGCCCGTCCACATCGGCATCGTTCCAGCGTTGGCCGGCGAGAGGGCCACGGTTACCTTTCCGTCGTCGTCCTCCAGCATGTAGGAGCGGTCGGCGGCGAGGGCGAGCTCGAAGAGCGAGCCGGCGAAGCACGAACCTTCGTCGATGATCGCGAAGAAGCTCTTGGAGCTCGTGTCGAGGCGACGAAGCACGCGGGACTGCAGCAAGAGGATCTCGTTTGCGAGCCAGTGCTGTCGGTTGGCATGCAGGGCCTCGTCGACGGCGCGCACCGCGGCGACGTCTCCGCGCGTGTGCAGGAGCACCAAGCCGATCGCCTCGTGGTTCACGCGGAGCCGCAGGATGGCGTCGTCGAGCTCGCGGAACGCGCGCAGGGCCCACTGCTGGGCGCCCGCCGCTTGGATCTCGTCGGCGGTCTTCGGCGGCGCGCCGTCGGGGCCGTGCATCGTGAGCTTCGCGATGCGGGCCGTCTCGTCGATCTCCACGGCCACGTAGCGGTAGCGCAGGCTTGCCTCGTCCTTTTCGGGGACCACGGCGTCGAGGGCGATGCCGGGGCCCTTCTTCGGCTTCTTTGCTGCGAGCTTCTCGGCGCGGGTGCGCACGGCCTCGTGGAACTGGCTGCGCGGCGCGATGGCGTCGACGAGGTTCCACTCGACGGCGCGCTTGCCTCGGATCCCTTCGCTCGTCGTGCAAAACACATCGGCGCGGTCGCGCCGGACCTTCCGCTTGTCGACGAGACGCGTCAGCCCGCCGGTGCCCGGAAGCACGGCCAGGAGCGGCACCTCGGGCAGGCTCACGGCGCTCGACCCATCGTCGATGAGGAGGATCTCGTCGGCCGCCAGGGCCAGCTCGTAGCCGCCGCCGGCGCAGGTGCCGTTCAAGGCCGCAAGGAACTTGATGCCGCTGTGCTCGCTCGCGTCCTCGATGTAGAGGCGTGTCTCATTGGTGAACTTGCAGAAGTTGACCTTGAAGGCGTGCGTCGAGCTGGAGAGCATGGGGATGTTCGCGCCGGCGCAGAACACGCGGTCGGCGGCGCTGTCGATGATCACCGCGCCGACTTCCGGGTGCTCGAAGCGGATGCGTTGCAGGGCGTCGGCGAGCTCGATGTCGACGCCGAGATCGTAGCTGTTGAGCTTGAGCTCGTAGTCCCCCCGCAGCCCCGCGTCGCGTTGTACGTCCATGGTCAGACGAGCGACAGCGCCGTCGAAGCGCAGCTTCCAGTGCTTGTAGCGGTCAGGGTGCGTGTCGAAGGAGATCTCCATGGAGGGGGACCATAGGGAAGGCCGGGGGAGCGCAGTAAGGGTCGCCGTGTGGAAACGCAAAGGCGCGCCCGTGCGGGGCCACCATCCTTGCGCGATGACCCGCGCCGAAAAGGCCGAGCGGATCGGTGCGATCCTCGACGAGTTCTACCCGACGGTCCCGATCCCGCTCGATCACAGCGATCCGTTCACGCTGCTGGTCGCCGTGATGCTCAGCGCTCAGACCACCGACAAGAAGGTCAATCAGGTGACACCAGCGCTCTTCGAGGCGGCGCCGGACGCTGAGCGGATGGCTCGGATGGACGTGGACGCGATCCGGGCGCGGATCCGCGAGGTGGGCCTGGCGCCGACGAAGGCCAAGAACCTCAAGAGGACGGCCGAGCTTCTCGTGGAGCGTCATGGGGGGCAGGTGCCGCGCAGCCTCGAAGAGCTGGAGGCGCTCCCGGGCGTGGGGCACAAGACGGCTTCGGTGGTCATGGCACAGGCCTTCGGTGTTCCTGCCTTCCCCGTCGACACCCACATCCACCGGCTCGCGGCGCGCTGGGGACTGTCCGATGGGAAGAACGTGGCGCGCACGGAGCGGGACCTGAAGGCGGTCTTTCCCGAGGACACGTGGAACCGGCGGCACTTGCAGATCATCTACTTCGGTCGCGAGCACTGCCCCGCGCGAGGTCACGATCTGGCCCAGTGTCCAATCTGCAGTTGGGCCGCGACGAAGAAGCGCATCCGTGAGGAGGCCGCCAAGAACGCGCCGAGGTCGACGAAGAATCGCGGCCGACGGGAGCCGCGCAGGCGCCCAGGGAGAAGCTCATGACTCAGGTGGAGGTCTTCTTCGACTACTCGTCGCCTTTCGCTTACTTGGGGACCACCCAGGTCGAGGGGGTCGCCCGCCGACACGGCGCGGAGGTCGTGTGGAAGCCTTTTCTGCTCGGAGCGCTCTTCAAGGCGCTCGGTACGCCGCTGGTGCCCCTCGCGACGTTTCCGGCGGCGAAGGCGCGCCATCAGGCTCTGGATCTCCAGCGCTGGGCGGCGCACTACGGGGTGCCGTTTCGCTTTCGTTCGCAGTTTCCGCTCAACAGCGTCGCGCTCTTGCGGCTGACTTTGGCGGCGCCGGCGCCGGAGCGGCCCGCGCTGATCCACCGGCTGATGGCCCTCGCGTGGGCGGAGGACGCGGTCTTCGACGAGGCGACCCTCGCCGCCGCCCTCCGCGACGTCGGGCTCGACGAGGGACTCGTGGCGCGGACCAAGGACCCGGCGATCAAACAGGCGCTCTTCGACGCCACCGAGGAAGCGATCGAGCGTGGCGTTCCCGGAGCACCGACGTTCATCGTCGGCGATGAGCTCTTCTGGGGGCAGGATCGCTTGCTCTTCGTGGACAAAGCCCTCGCTAGCGCGATCTCCTGATCGACCCCATGGTGTAGGGAAGATGGCGCTGCAGATCGAGATCTTCGGCATTCCCGTGCGCATCCAGGCGTGGTTTCTGATGACGGGGCTCATCGTCTGGGACGGCTTCGGTGGCGCCCGCTATGGCTGGGGTACGCTCCCGATCGCGCTGCTCCTCGTCTTCCAGGGGGTCCTCTTCCACGAGCTCGGGCACGCGCTGGTCGGGCGAGCCTTCGGCAAGCGTCCTCGGATCGAGCTGGCGCTCTTCGCGGGCCTCACGCGCTTCGAAGGATCGGCGCCGTTCACGCCCGGCAAGGGCATCCTCGTGAGCTTGGCCGGTCCGCTGGTCGGCATCGTCTTCGGCGTCGCCGCCCTCCCCGTCGCCCTCTTTATGCCCCCGGCCGCCGGAACTCCGGCGGCGTGGGCTCTGCAGGCCTACCTGTTCATCAACCTCGGCTGGTCGCTCTTCAACCTCTTGCCGGTTCTTCCCCTCGACGGCGGGCAGGTCTTGGCGAACGTCCTCAAGCTGGTGTCGCCGCGGGACGGACTTCGCTGGGCGCGCTACGCCTCCCTCGTCTTCGTCGCGCTCCTTCTCGCTGCGGCGCTCTGGGCCGGCTGGATCTTTGCTGCGGCCTTTTTGGTGCTCTTCGGGTTCATGAACCTCCAGGCGCTCCGTGCCGAGCGGGCTCTGCAGGCGTCAGGGATCGGGGACGCTCGCACCCCCGAGGAGCTCCTCGCCATGGGCTACGCGGCCCTTCAGCGGGGCGATGCGGAGCGCGTCTCGCAGGTTGGTTTCCTGCTCCTGCGGCTCGCCGAGGACACCCCCGCTCGCGACGAGGCCCTTCACCTTCTCGCTTGGGGGCGGCTGCTCGCGGGTTACCCCGAGCAGGCCGAGGAGGCGCTGCGCCGGCTCTCCGGCGAGCGTGATCCGGACCCGGCGCTCGCGGGGGCCGTCCTACTCGCCTTGGGCCGCGCCACGGCAGCGGTCCCGCTCCTCGCCCAGGCGCTCGTTCAGGAGCCGAGCGAGTTCGTCGCGAAGCGCTTCATCGAGGCGGTGGAGCGCGCTGGAGCGTACGACGAGGCGGCGCGTCTGCGTGCCGACCGCCCGGAGGTTCTGGGGGAGGAGAGCTGGAACCGACTGCGGGATGCGGCGCTGGCAGCCGGCGCGTTCGAGGCTGCCCTGGCGATGAGCGAGCTTTCCTTCCATCGAGCGGCGGACTCGGCGAGCGCTCTGGCCGCAGCCCGCGCCTCGAGCCGCCTCGGTCGTTTCGACGAAGCCCTCGAATGGATCGACCGCGCGCGCCGGGCCGGTTTCGGCGATGTCCGCCTGCTCGACAGCGACGAAGACCTCGCGCCCCTGCGGCAGGCGGAGGGCTGGGCCCGCACCCGCGCCGCCTTCGACGGCTGACGAGGCCCCAGCGCGGATTCAGAGCCGCACGGCGGTCGACGCAGAGATGCCGCCGAGGGTGCACGTCACCGTGTGCTCTCCTTCGCCGGCAACCTCCACCCGGCCCGAGCGAGCAGCGCCGTCCAGGCGCGCGCCCTCGCTCGCGCTCCAGGCGCAGGGCGCGGTGAGCAACGGCAGCTCGCCCACGAACGCGGTGGCGCTGACGATTCCGGTGCGCCCTCCCTCGGAGTCGGTGTAGGAAACCTCGAGCTCGATCGCGTCGACTTCCGTTTCTGCGAAGACACGCACCGGCAGCGCGAACGAGGCGCCCCCGACCGCTTCCATCTCCAGCATGGTCTCGCCGGGCGCGCGGCCTTCGATGCTCAGATGCTCGGAGTTCGCACCGGCGAAGATCGACGCGAGGGCATCCGCCGGGTCGGTAAGGCTTGCTGCGGCGACCGACTCGTCGGTTGCTTCGGGGTTGAGCTCGAGGGCCCCACGTCCGACGAGCCGCGTGCCGTCGTTGGAGATTCCGACAGCGACCGAGGTCCCGGAGCTCTCCACGAGCCGCAGAGGCGGCACGCTCACCTCCTGCACCGCTCGGACCTCCCACCGAAAACGGTCGAAGAGCTCGCCGTCGCGATAGAACTCCAAGATCCCTTCGCCCTCCCGGAGCGCCGTAACCGTGAGGTTTCCTTCGGTGCCGAGGTCCACGCGGAGGGAGTCGTCGGGGCTGGACGCCGTCAGCCCCTCCGTTGAGCTCGGCTTCCGCACTTGCAAATGGGCCGTCGCCCCGAGGGCCAGGGTGCCATGGGCATCGCAGCCGAGAAGGCAGGTGAGCACACCGTCGGCCCAGGACAGACGAACGTGGCCGAGCTCACCACGGGTTCCATCCTTGAACTGGACGCATCCGGTGAGGGTTGTCAGGGAGAGCAGAAGCGAGAACCAGAAAGCAAGAGTGCGCATCGTTTCCTCCAAGCAAGCGCGCGCCGAATCGGCGCAGCTTGGCGGGTTGCATGAGGTGTACCGGCATGAGGTGTACCGGCATGAGGTGTACCAGCCCCTGGTAGGATTCTGCGGCCGACGTCCCGGTGAAGATCCGGACCCCTCGGTGTGAGTATCGTTCACACGCGTGTCAGGGAGTGTCGCCGGAGC
>JALVDI010000332.1 GCA_027009115.1 Polyangiaceae bacterium
GATGCCCTGCTGCACGCCCGCACCGGCGATGAGCACCTTGCCCTGCACGGTGCGAAGGTAAGGAGCCCGCTCGTCGAGGCGCAGCGCCCGGTGGCTCAGATCGAGCGCCCGCACCGGATCGTTGTCGTGCACGAGCTCGTAGGCCGCAGCGATCCCCATCGCCGCCGCAACCGCCTGGGTGTCGCGCAGCACCCGGTACTCGGACGACTCCGGCTCGGTCCCGTGGCCGCCGTAGGGGTCGAGCACGCGGGGCTCTCCCTGGCCGACCTCGCCGGGGTACACCGCCACCCCGAAGTAACCCAGAAAGCCGGAAGGATCCGGCGGGACCCGATCGCCGGGGAAAGCCCAGATCTCGGCCACCATCGCGTCCACCCCCGCCTCGCGAAGCGCCGCGACGGTCGCAGCGGCGACCTCCAGCGGGTACAGCGCCTCCTCGCCCCCGTCCTCGGCGATGCGCGCGGCCGTCTCGGCCGCTCCCCGCGGCGGCGTCGTCCGCGGCGTGTCCATGGCCCAGGGCACGAATGCCCGGGCGGCGGCTCGCTCCCGGATGTACGCAACGAGGGCCTCGGCCTTGGCCACCGGATCGTCGCCCGCGGCGTGCTCGGCCAGCGCCTCGACGGCGTCTCCCCCTTCGAAAAGGCTCGCGTACTCCCCGTCCGCGTCGTGCTGGCGGAGGTAGCCGCGCAGCTCCGAGTAGCTCAAGGGCGCCAGCGGCGCCTCGCCGGACACGGGGTCGGGGGTGCTCCGGGACCACAGCACGTAGCCGAGGGCCACGGCGGCGACCACACCGAGAGCAATCGTAGGCAGCAGCCACGGCTTCGAAGGCCCCCCCTCCGGCTCGAGGCGCTCGAGGCCCCCTTTGCGCATGCACGAGGGGCAGCGGCTCGGCGCCTGCGCGGCGAACTTGTGGCCGCAGTGCACGCACAAGAAGCGGTCGCCGTCGGAAGGCGCGTCGTCGTCGCGGGCATCTCCCGCCGTGGCGCTCTTGCCGCTCGCTTTCTTCTTGCGCGTGGCGGACCGTCCCTTCTTCGGCATCCGCCGCGCCGGGCCGTCGTCGGTCGACTCCGACTCCGCGTCGGAGGTCTCGCTCTTCTTCTGGTCGTCTTCGCTCATGGCTCCCCAACCGAAGGTCGCCGCGCCGCGCGCAGCCCTCGCCCTGGCCGCCGGAGCATAGTCAGTCTCCCGCAACGAGCCACCCGCCCTCGGTCCGGCTCCCAAGGGCTGGCTCACCGCAGCCGCTCTGCTATCGGTGCGCGATGCGACCTTTCGCGCTCGTCTTGCTCGCGGCCTGCGCCGGCGCGACCTCGACCTCCACCTCGACCTCGCCCTCCACCTCGGGCGCCGAGGAGCCGCTCGTGGATCGCCGGCACGGCCACCGTCACGGCCATCCCCACGACTTCGGGGACGTCGAGCGCTTCGAGGCGATCTTCGACGCCCCCGACCGGGACGAGTGGCAGCGGCCGGGCGAGCTCGTCGCGCTCATGGCCCTCGAACCCGGCGCCACGGTGGTGGACCTCGGCGCGGGGACGGGCTACTTCCTGCGGTATCTGGCCGGGGCCGTGGGGCCCGAAGGAAAGGTCCTCGCGCTGGATACGGAGCCGGCCATGGTCGAGCACATGCGCGCCCGCGTCGCGCGGGAAGGGCTCTCGAACGTCGAGGTCCGCGCCGTGGCGCCCGACGATCCGGGGCTGGCGCCGGCGAGCGTCGACGCCGTACTCGTGGTCGACACCTGGCACCACATCGCGAACCGACGGCGCTACGCCGCGCGCCTGAAGAGCGCGCTCCGGCCCGGCGGCGCCCTCTGGATCGTCGACTTCACCGAGGACGCCCCCGACGGACCGCCCCCGGAGATGCGCCTGGCGCCCGAGCAGGTGCTGGCGGAGCTCACGGACGCGGGCCTGCAGGCGGAGATCCTGGACGAGGAACTGCCGCGTCAGTACGTCATCCGCGCCCGCTGATCTCGGCGGGATCGGGTGCCCGCCCGGGGTCCTCGGCGGCGTCTGCTTCGTCGGCGCCCAACGGGGACAAGCGGGAGTCGAAGCCTTCGAAGATCGGGTGCCGGTCCGTCGCAACGATCCGGGTGGCGTGCCCCAGGGGCACGACATCGTCCCCCTCCAGGCGTGCCCAGGCGTGGGTGAGTGCCGCACCGAAGAAGAACATCTGCGAAGTGTAGTAAACCCACAAGAGGAGCACGACCAGCGAACCGGCCGCGCCATACATCGACGCCGGGCTCACGCGCGCGACATACTGACCGACGAGGAACGCGCCACCCGTGGCGAGCACGGAGGTCACCGAAGCTCCGACGAAGCAATCGCGCCAGGCGATGCGGGCGTCGGGCAGCCAGCGGAAGATCAGCGCGATGAGCACCGTCAAGACGGCCGCCGACGCGACGAAGTCGAGCAGTTGGTAGAGAACGGGGACGCCCCCGAGCAGCGCCGCAGCGAAGGCCAACCCCGCCTTCGCGACGGCAGCCACCACGAGCGCGCCGCCGAAGACGAAGACCATCCCGAAGGCGATGAGGCGACGCCGCAGGACCCGCCAGGCGAGGCCGCGGAAGCCCGGCGGATGCCGCGAGCGGATGCCCCAGGTGTAGTTGAGCGCCGCCCGCAACATCCAGAAGAGCCGGGTGGACGCGAAGAGCAGAAAGAGCACCGACGCCACCGTGGGCAACCAACCCGACTCGTGACGGGCGGCTCGGTCCGCGACCGAGGTGAGGAATTGGGCCGTGTCCTCACCGAGGTACGGTCGCAGCTGCGCCGCCAGCTCGCTGCGGGCCGTGTCGTGACCGAGCAGTAGGCTCACCACCGACACAGCGATCACGCCAAAGGGGGCCAAAGCCAGCATCGCGTGGAAGGCCACGGCGCCGGACATGAGCGAGCCCTCGTGAACCCGGAAAGTCCACCACGCCTGCCTGAGGACCCGCCGCACCGGACCGTTGTAGCGCGCCGCGCGGACCATGAGTAGCGCCGACCATGAGTAGCGCCGCCCCACGGAGCGCGCGCCGACCATGAGTAGCGCCGACCCACGGAGCCCGCGCCGACCCACAGCGAACGCCCC
>JALVDI010000333.1 GCA_027009115.1 Polyangiaceae bacterium
CGGAGAACGCCTTCAAGCTGCCGGCGTCCATCCCCGACGAGATCGCCGCCTACCTCGATCCGCTCGGCAACGCGGCGCACACGGCCCTGAGCTTCGACCTCGTCGGCGAGGACGTGCTCCTTACCGGCGCGGGGCCCATCGGCATCATGGCCGCGGCTATCGCCCGCCACGTCGGGGCTCGCCATGTCGTCATCACCGACATCAACGACTACCGCTTGGAGTTGGCGCGTCGTATGGGGGCGACCCGTGCGGTCAACGTCGCGCGGGAACGCGTTGCCGACGTGATGCGCTCGCTCGGTATGACCGAGGGCTTCGACGTAGGGTTGGAGATGAGCGGCGTCGGCAGCGCCTTTCGGGACATGCTCGACGTGATGAACCACGGCGGACGCGTCGCGCTCCTCGGGATCCCGCCCAAGGACCTTGTCATCGACTGGAACCACATCATCTTCAAAGGGCTCGTCCTCAAGGGCATCTATGGGCGCGAGATGTTCGAGACCTGGTACAAGATGTCGTCGATGCTGCAGAGCGGTCTGGATGTCTCGCCGCTGCTGACGCACCGGCTGAAGGCGGCCGATTTCCAGCAGGGCTTCGACGTGATGCGCAGCGGCAAGAGCGGGAAGGTCGTGCTCGACTGGGATTGAAGCGAGCGCTTTATTGCTTGGTGATCGACACCAGCAGGTGTCGGCCGCCCTCCACCGTAAACGAGAACGACACCCGATCGCCGACGGCGAGGCCCTGGAGCTGGTCCGGCTGGCCGAAGAAGGGCATGGTCATCGCCGGCATGTAGCCCTCGACGTCCTCATGGGCGATGTCGACCCGACCGTCGTCGCCGATCTGTCGGATCTCGCCGGTGGTGCGGTAGACCCGCGCGGCTTCCATGGATGGGGCCGCTTCGCCTGTCGGCGCCGCTTCGTCGTTCGCTGGGGCGCTCGGTGCGCTGTCCGGTTCCTGGCTTCCACAGGCGGAGAGGCCAAGGGCCACGATCAGGAGGGTCCGCTTCATGCCCCCGTTGTGATCGGAAGCAGGCGCTGGGTCAACGGTCCGTCGGCCGGCCTCCGACCACGGACGTCCGGAGGGGTTCGTACTGCGGGAGGAAGCCGCGCCAGCGCTTGCGCCGCTCTTGTTCCGGAGGAAGTTCGTAGGGCTTGGGTTCGATGGCCAGCGCCGCCTTCTCGTCCACTTCGTCGATGAGCTCCGGCGGGAGGAACCTCTTGGCGTACTCCTTGTAGACGCCCGAGCGAATGAAGAGGTCGAAGACCTCCGGGTCGAGGTGGTTGTCGCGCTTCATGGACCCCATGATGCGAATCGACTCGGAGAGCGTCTTGCCCCGCTTGTAGGGGCGGTCGCGCGCCGTGAGCGCCTCGAAGACGTCCGCGACGGCCATCATCCGCGCCGGCAGGGACATGTCGCCGGCGTAGAGGCCACGGGGATAGCCGGTGCCGTCCATTCGTTCGTGGTGCCCGCCGGCGTACTCGGGGACCCGTCGCAGGTTGCGCGGGAAGGGCAGCGATTCGAGCATCTGGATGGTCTGCACCATGTGCCCGTTGATGATGAGGCGCTCCTGCTCCGTGAGGGTGCCGCGCGACACGAGGAGGTTGCTCAACTCTTCGTCGTCGAGGAGAGGGCGCTCGACGCCTCCCTCGATGTAGCGCCGCTGCGCGATGGTCCTTAGCCGCTCCTTGTCCTCGTCGCCCAGGAACTCGCTTCCGATGTTGGCGCGTTCGACGAAGGCCAGGTCGTCGCGGAGCGCCTCGTTCTCCGCTCGGTAGCGTTCTTCGGCCTGCTCGTCGCCGCTGGCCTTCGCCTCGAGCATCCGAATCTTGGCGTCCCGCTCGAGCACCTCGAAGCGGGCGCGGACCATGTGGATCCGGTCCCAGATGGTCTCGAGCTTCGTCGCCTTGTCCATGACGTGGACCGGTGTCGTGACCTTGCCGCAGTCGTGGAGCCACGCCGCGATCTTCAGCTCGTACCACTCGTCTTCGTCCAGGTCGAAGCCCGCGAAGGTGCCTTCGTCGCTCTTGCAGGCCGCCTCGGCCAGCATCAGCGCCAGGATCGGGACCCGCTCGCAGTGAGCGCCGGTGTAGGGCGACTTGGAGTCGATGGCCGACGCGATCATTTGGATGAAGGCTTCGAGGAGCTGCTTCTGCCCTTCGAGGAGCATCTGGTTGTCGAGGGCGACGGCGGCTTGGGACGCGAGCGCCTCGACGATGCGCTGGTCTTCGGCGGTGAAGGGAACGACCTCGCCGGTCGCCGGGTCCTTGGCGTTGAGCAACTGCAGCACGCCGATGACCTGGAACTCGTTGTTCACGAGCGGGATCGTGAGGAAGGACTTGCTCCGATAGCCGTTCGCTTCGTCGAAGAGCTTGGTGCCCGAGAAGTCGAAACCGGTCGCGTCGTAGGCGTCCGGGACGTTCACCGAGGAGCGCATCAGCGCCGCGCAGGTCGCGACGTTCGAGCGGTTGGGCTCGCCGGTCTCGGCGTCGTAGAGGCGGATGCTCGGCAGCTCGATGGGCTTGCCGGTGGTGCCGCCGAGAGCGATCCCGAGCGAGTCCGTGCGCATGATCGCGAAGCGCAGCTCGTCCCCGTCGCGGAGGTAGAGCGTGCCTCCGTCCGCGTGGCAGAGCTTCTTCGCCTCCAGCAGGATCGTCTCCAATAGACGGTCCTTGTTCTTCTCGGCGGACAGCGCGATGCCGATCCGATGCAGCAGCTCGAGCCGCTCGACCTGCTCCTGGAGGGACGGCGCCATGAACAATGGGATACCATCGCGGCCGGAAGGCGAGAAGTGCAGGTCGTGTTTCAGCCGATCGAGTCGCCCTGCGTCGTCGAGGTGGAGGGCCGTCCGCGAGAGATTTGGCCGGTGGTCGTGGATGTGGCCATCGAGGGCCGGCGTGTCCCGCTCCGCTTCGCCTGGGACCGCTATCACCGGGTGTTGCGGGTCGACGAACGCTGGGAGGGCCGGGCGCTGTTGGGGGACCGAGAGGCCAAGCGACGCGCCGCGAGGCTCGCGCGGGAGGTGATCCGGCGCGCGGCCGAGGCGGCGTCGGGCGACGAGAGCTAGCCGCTTGGGACCTCGGGGGGGCCTTGAGTGGCCCTGGGTGGTCCCGGGTGGCCCTGGGTGGGCCCGGGTGGCCAGGGCACGCGGGGCTGCTGCGCCCGTGAGGAAAAGCAATGAAGCACGCTCGATTCCGGCGGATGGATCCGGCGATGAGCACCGACGGAGTCTTCGACGTTCCACTCCCACGCAACGAGCCCGTCCTCGGCTTCGCGCCCGGCTCTCCAGAACGAGCCTCCCTCGAGCGTGCGCTGGACGAAGTCGCCGCCGAGCGTCTCGACATCCCCGCGCTCATCGACGGGGCGGAGGTCCGCAGCGGCGTGACGAGCGACGTCGTCATGCCCCACGCCCACACCCACGTCCTGGGGGTGGTTCACCAGACGCGAGGCGCCGATGTGCAGCGCGCCATCGAGGGCGCGCGGAGAGTGGCTCCCGAGTGGGCCGCGCTGAGCTTCGAGGACCGAGCGGCGATCTTTCTGCGGGCCGCCGAGCTGCTCGCAGGGCCTTGGCGCATGCGCATCAACGCCGCCTGCATGCTTGGGCAGTCCAAGACCTGCCACCAGGCCGAGATCGACGCCGCCTGCGAGCTCATCGACTTCTTTCGCTTCAACGTCGCCTTCGCTCGCCGCCTCCTCGCGGAGCAGCCGGTCTCGGCGCCGGGGATCTGGAACCGGAGCGATTACCGGCCGCTGGAGGGCTTCGTCCTCGCGATCACGCCGTTCAACTTCCTGTCCATTGCTGTGAACCTGCCGACGGCGCCGGCGCTCATGGGGAACGTGGTGCTGTGGAAGCCCGCGAACACCTCGATGCTCGGTGCGTGGCATTGCTTGCAGCTGCTGCGGGAGGCGGGGCTGCCCGACGGGGTGATCCAGCTCGTGCCGGGCGATGGGCCCGAGCAGGGAGCGGCGGCTCTGGCGAGCGAGCACCTGGCGGGCATCCACTTCACGGGTTCGACCGGCACGTTCCGCGCGCTTTGGAAGGGCGTCGCCGAGCGCCTGGAGAGCTACCGGAGCTTCCCGCGGATCGTGGGCGAGACCGGAGGCAAGGACTTCATCGTCTTCCACGAGAGCGCGGATCTCGACGCGGCCGTCACCGCGATTGTGCGCGGCGCCTACGAGTACCAGGGCCAGAAGTGTTCGGCGGCCTCACGTCTCTACGTGCCTCGTTCGCTGTGGGCGGAGCTGCGGGAGCGGCTGGAAGCCGAGCTGGCGAAGGTGAAGGTCGGCGATGTGCGCGACTTCTCGAACTTCATGGGGGCGGTGATCGATGCGCGGGCCTACGCCAAGATCACCGGCTACCAGGCCCTCGCCCACCAGACCGCGGAGGTGGTCATCGGCGGGACGGCAGACGACTCCGTCGGCTACTTCGTGCAGCCGACCTTCGTCCGCGTCGACGACCCCAAGCATCGCCTGATGCAGGAGGAGATCTTCGGGCCCGTGGCCACCGCCTTCGTCTATGACGATGCGCGCTGGGACGAGACGCTGGACCTGCTGGATGGGACCTCTCCTTACGGGCTCACCGGCGCGGTCTTCGCTCGGGATCGCCAGGTCCTCGCCGCTGCGACGCAGCGGCTGCGCAACGCCGCGGGCAACTTCTACCTCAACGACAAACCCACCGGCGCCGTGGTTGGTCAGCAGCCCTTCGGCGGCGGTCGCGGCAGCGGCACCAACGACAAGGCGGGCGCGATGTGGAACCTGCTGCGGTGGGTGTCGCCGCGGTCCATCAAGGAGACCTTCGTGCCGCCGCGCGACTGGCGCTATCCGTTCCTCGGCTGAGGGACTGCGGGGTGTCCTCCCCGACGTCCAGCGGCCGCCCCAGTGTCGACCGTGACGAATCGCGCTCGCGAGGGGCGCCTGCGTGGCGCAGCCGGCGAACTCGAAGATTCTTGAGGCCGGACGCGTCGCGCACAGGCCTGCTCCCCGGCGTGAGGTGCGCCGAGAGGCATTGGGGCGGGCTGCCAGGGACTCTGGGCCTTCTCAGTCGAGGCCGTCGAAGAAGCCCCAGGCGGCGGCAGGGACCCAGGCGGGGACCGTGTGGGGGCCGCTGTGCTCGCACCACACGACCGGGTAGCCTTCGTCGCACCCGAGGTACTCCGAGCAGCCCTCCGGCGTTGTCGGGGTCGCCTCCCTCGAGCAGCCGTTGCGCACCAGCCAGCGCCCCCGTGCTGCCTTGCCGAGGTTGGGCACGACGACGAGGTCGGCGGTGCCGTGAACGAGCCAGGCCGCGACCTGGCCTGTGCAGCGGCGCCCGGCGGAGGCTCCAGCGATGGGGGCGATGGCCCGGACCACGTCGCCACGCACGCAGCCCAGCAGGTTGGACATGAACCCGCCGTGCGAGAAGCCCGTCGAGAAGACGCGCGCTCGATCGATGCAGAGCTCGCTAGCGATCTCCGCGTAGACCGCGTCGAAGAGCGCGACGTCCTCCCCATCGTCGTCGAGGTCCCACCCGTCTGCGTCGCCCACCCGCGGCAGGCCCTGGGGATAGACGGCGATCGCGGCCCCGCCTGCCGTGGTCTCCATGCGCATCAGGCGCTGAAAGTTGCTCGCGCTGCCGCCCAGGCCGTGCCAGACGAAGACGAGGGCGTGGGGGGCGTCCGGATCGTAGCCCTCGGGGACGGCAAGGCGGAAGCTGCGCTCGGTGCCGCGGACGTCGATCGAACGGACGGTGGTGCCGGCCTCGGCGGCTCGCCCGCAGCCCTCGGTGGACCCGGTGGGCCCGACGAAGGGAGGTGGCCGAGGGGCGTCCTCTCCAGCGTCGGTCGCGGCGTCCGTCCTCGCGTCGTCGGGGGCTCCGTCGACGCTGGCGTCGCCCGGCGTGGCGTCGGCGAAGCCTCCGGCATCCGTGGCCGAAGGGGCGTCGTCGCCACAGGCCGTCGCCAGCAGGAGGGCCAGCCCCGCGCATCTCGCGAGGGCGACGGCGTTGGCTCGGGTCACGCGGCCTCCTCACCGCGATCGAGGGCCTCGGCGAAGCGGCGGACGACCTCGCCGGCGGACTCGACGGCGTCGATGCCTTCGACGCTCTTGCCCGCCTGGAAGTAGTCCTTGTACGTCATGCCTTTGAGGGATGCCTGCTTGAGCTGCCAGATGCTCTTGAGCGAATAGTACATGCGCGCGTAGTGCTTGGCCTTCGGGTGCCGCAGCAGGCGCTTCATGAGGAAGCCAGCCTTGGTACCGACTTTGCGGATGTAGGGCGTCTCGATGACCGCGACGGGCACGCCGGAGATCTTCTCGGTGAGCACGATGTCGCGCGCCCTGGCCTCGACGATGGCCCGCTTGTAGTCCTCGTGGGCCTTGCACTCGCGGGTGGCGATGAACCGCGTGCCGAGCTGCGCGCCGGCATAGCCGAGGTCGATCATCGCGCGAAAGGTCGCCGGGTCGCCGATGCCTCCGGCGCAGATCAGCGGCACGCCCAGGTCCGCGAGGCTCGCGAAGAGCTCCTGAGGGCCGAGCTTGCCCGCGTGCCCGCCGGCGTTGGCGTTGACGCAGATGAGCCCGTCGACGCCCGCGTCGAGGGCCTTGAGGGCCCACCTTCGTTCGGTGACGTCGTGGTAGACGATGCCTCCGGCGGCGTGGACGGCGCGCACCACCCAGCCGGGGTTGCCCAGCGCCGTGACGAAGAAGCGCACGCCCTCGTCGAGGGCGATGTCCACCCAGCGGCGCATGCGGTCCTCGTAGACCTTCGAGCTCTTCTCTACGATCGCGTTGAAGCCGATGGGCTTGTCCGTGATCTCGCGGATCCGTCGGATGCCCTTGCGGAGGTCCTTGGGCTCGTGGACGAAGGTCATCGAGATCGGCTGGATGATGCCGATGCCGCCGGCGTCCGAGACGGCGGCGATGAGCTCGGGGTTCGAGCACGGGTACATCGCACCGCAGATGAGCGGAACCTCGATGCCAACCTGGCGGGTGAAGGGTGTCTCGATCACCGCAACGTCATGCCCGCCGCCGGTGACCCGCGCAAGATGGCCGTGTCCCGTGGCGAAAGCGTGTCAGCAGCCGGGCGGGACGGGGGACGGTAGGCGCGCGGGGGCGTAGCGGGGCATGGTGTCGCCCAAGCCAAGCTGACCGTCGCGGTTGTTGCCCCAGCACGAGAGGGTCCCATCCGCGGCCGTCGCGCATGTCTGGTGGAAGCCGGCGACCTGGCGCCAGCGGGTGCTTGCCTCGACCTGGGTGGGGCTCGGCCGGTCGCGAGCGTCGCCCAGACCGAGCTCTCCTCCGGCGTTGTCGCCCCAACACCAGAGGCTCTCGTCGCTCCGCAGCGCGCAGGTGTAGTCGGCGCCGGAAACGACACTCTGCCAGTCGGTGGCGTCGCCGACCTGGACGGGGACGTTGCTGCTCGTGGTCTCTCCCGACCCCAGGGGGCCGCTGCCCCAGCACCAGAGGCTGCCGTCGGTTGCGATGGCGCAGGTGTGCGCGTCGCCGCTGCTCACCTGCTGCCAGTCGGTTCGCGTGCCGACCTGGGTGGGGACGTAGCGGCGCACGGTGTCCCCCAGGCCGAGGCGTCCGTCTTCGTTTTCGCCCCAGCACCAGAGGGTGCCATCGGTCGCGATGGCGCAGGTGTGCCGGAAGCCGCCGCTCACCTGCCGCCAGTCGGTGCGCGCGCCGATCGGGGTGGGGACGGGGACGGGGCGCAACATCGTGTCGCCGACGCCGATCTGCCCCTGATAGTTGTTGCCCCAGCACCACAGGGTGCCGGTCGTTCGGATCCCGCACGTGTGGAAGGCGCCGGTGGTGACCTCTCGCCAGTCGGTAGCCGTGCCAACCTGGGTGGGGACGTCGCGGTCGGTGGTGTCGCCCAGGCCCAGCGCGCCGGGGGAGTTCTCCCCCCAGCACCACAGGGTTCCGTCGGTCCGCAAGGCGCAGCTGTGGTGTTGTAGGCTCACGACGCGCTCCCAGTCCGTGCCCGTGCCGACCCGGGTGGGGATGTCGCGGTCGGTGGTGTCGCCCAGGCCGAGCTCGCCGTTGCGGTTGTACCCCCAGCACCACAAGGTCCCGTCGCTCGCGACGGCGCAGCTGTGCGATTGCCCGGTGGTCGCCTGCACCCAGCTCGCTTCGACGCACGCTCCGGCGGAGCAAGCGCCACAGGCACAGGGCGTCCCTTCGGGCGCCGGGGCGCATGCGCAGGATCCATCGGCCTGGCAGCTTGGTTGCTGGCACTCGGGGCAACGGAGCGAGGCGCAGTCTCCGTCGTCGAGGCAGAGGCCCACCGACCCGTCCGCTCCGGCGTCCGTGGAGCCATCCTCGGGGCGCAGGGCACCGTCGGTCGGCGCATCCCCAGAAGCGTCGACGGCGCTGTCCGTCGAGGCGTCCCGATCCGGTGCGTCCAGAGCGGCGTCCGTTTCGCTGCCCGAGTCGCCGTCTCGGGTGCCCCCGCCGCAGCCGCCGAGGAGCGCCGCGGCGAGCACCACGGTGGCCAAGAGGGTGTGCGGAGTGGAGCTGCGCCGGGTGGACATCATCGCTGCGACCTTTCTTCGGCGATCCGCTTGTGGAAGCAGCCCGCCGAGCGCGCGGAACCTAGCAGTTTTTCCCAGACTGAGCCGCCGGGTGGCCTGAAGACGGGGATCCGGGCTTCAGGCGGGCGGGGCTTCGCCCGATGGGGCGGCGTGCACTCCGTCCCCGCGCCTGCGCGTGTCGCCGCTCCTGCGCCCCTCCGAGCTGCTCGGCCCCATCGCCGCCGATCGGGAGTATCCTCGGCGTCGTTGCGCGAGCGGGACTACCTCGACGGCTTCGCCCGTCTTCACAAGCTCACGGGGGCCGACGAGCGCGCGGCGGCCTGGAGGCAGAGCATGGCGACCCTCGCCGGCGCCGTCGCCGACCCGCGCCAGGCCGTGCCCCTGGAGGGGCTCGACCCCGACGCCTTGCTCCAGTCCCTCGGCGCGGCGCTCTCGAGCAAGCTCGTCGACGACGTGGACTGGCTGAGCGCGCCAGCGGCGGCCGCGGCCCTCTACGAGCTCGCCGCGGCGCTCCCCGCCGGCACCGTCAAACGCGAGCTGGGGCGACGGGTGCTTCGGCGGCTGCACCGGGGGGATGCCGCGACCTTCATCGCGCTGGCGACCCGCCTGGCGCTCGGGGCGCGACGTGCACTGACCGGCGCGTCGACGCGGGCTCGGGTGGCGCTCAGCCTCGACCTGCCCATCGGAGTCGGCGCGCGGGCGGACGGCTTGGCGCTGGCGCTCATCTCGCGGCGGGACATGGCCCAGGACTGGTTGACCGCGCCGGCGAGCGGCTCGCTTCCGTCTCGGCGGCTCGCCGCGCGGCTCCTGGAGCGGGCGGCCCGGGAGGCGGCGCAGCGGGCCATCGGTGGCGACGACAGCGGCGTCCGGGTTTTCGACACGGGGGCGGTGCGCAGCGCGTGGTCGCGGCTGCTGGCGGACCGCGAGTCCCTCGTGTGGCGCCACGTGGCGACGGCCCGTGGGCTCTTGTCGGTGGCGCGTCCTCGCTACCGCGAGGAGATCGCCCGTCATCTCGACCCTTCGCTCGGCATCACGGAGTGGCGGCGGGCGGCCAACTCCTTGGCGGCGAGCATCGCCTTCGACCCGGAGGCGGGGCAGCGGTGCTACGAGTTGCTCGCCAGCGACATCTGCAAGCAGGACCGCGGGCTGGCCACGGCGATGATCCTGGGCCTGCCGCGCGCAGCCGAGCGCGAGCCGGAGGTCGTCGAGGAGCTGCTGGAGAAGCTCGTGCGTCGCGGCGGGCTCGAGGCCGCCGAGGCTCTCGTGGCGCTCCGGCGGGAGCGGATCGGCCCGGGGTTCGCGGACTGGGCCGCCAAGCGCGCGCAGACGCAGCTCCTCGAAGGCCTCGAGCGCGCCAGCGGCGAGGACGACGGGGAGACGGCGCTCGCGCTCACGGTCATCGACGAGCTCGAAGGCGGCACCCAGACGCTTCGCGATCGGATCCTCGGTTCCCTCGATGCCTTCGTCGATGCGGGCGCGCCGCTCGCTGCGGCCGACGCCCACGCCGTTCTGGAAGCTGCCGAGAAGCGGGTCGGGCTCCTCGAGCGCTACTCGACCCTCACACACTCGACGGAACGCCAGATGGCGTTCCGCGCGCTTCGGGAACTGGACCAAGGCCTGCTCGAGTCCGACACCCTCGCGAACCTTCTGGCGCTGAGCGCGCGGGGCGAGGACGTGGGCGAGGACGTGCGCCCGCTGGGGGACCTCTTCGAGAGGCTCACTCGCTGGCTCTTGCGACACGAGGCGGAGCCCATCCGCTCCCGCGGGCCTGTCGATCACTTCACGCTAAGGATCCGGCGGCTGCGCGCTCTGCTGCATCTCGTGGACGCCGATGGGCGCTGGGTGGACGACCGGCCTCAGCTCCTGCGCGAGCGCCGCCTCCGGGCCACCCAGGTGCTGCTGCGGCGAGTCCGCGACGACGAGCGGACCCCGCTGCGGCGCGCGCTCACCGCTTCGGCTTCGAGGGCTTGCGACGCGCTCGTTCGCGAGGAGATCTTCGAGGTCTCCGACGTGGTCTTGACGCTGGGGCGGGTGGCCCGGAGCGACGCGGACATGGGGGCCATGGCCGAGGCGTCGATGGTGCCCGAGATCAAAGCCGCGCTCGCGGCCTACGCCGACCTCGAGCGCCGCGTGAGCCGGGGAAACGGGAGTCCGCAGGCGCTCAGTGGCGCCCTCGAAGCGCTCCTGCGGCTCGCTCACGATCTGCCCATCGCTTCGTCTCCGCGGGTTGAGGCGCTGCGGGTCGCGCTCCACGACCTCGTCCGCGCCCTGGAGCCGCTGGTCGCCGCCGGCAGACTCCGAGAGCTCGAGGAGCTCGCGCCCAGCGAGACGCCGCTGGGGCGGCTCGAGGTGACCGTGCAGACCTTGGCGAAGCTCGTG
>JALVDI010000334.1 GCA_027009115.1 Polyangiaceae bacterium
GTCGGTTCTTCGCGGCCTCGGTCGTCGGTTCCGCCCTCGTGCTGAGTCGGCTCGCGGTCGACCCGGATGCCCTCTTCGAGCCCCGGGCCGTCTTGCCTTGGGCACCCCCGGCCCAAGACCTGCGGTTGACGGCCCCCGCCGCGTTCCTGGGTGCGGTCGTGATCCTCTTTGGCTTGTGGCTCATCAAGGCGCTCTGGCCGCTGCGTCGGCGGACCGACGTGCGGCTGGTCCTCGCGGCGTTTTGCCTGGGGCTGCTTGGCTGGTCCCACGATCTCGCGTTGGGACTGCTCCAGGTGCGTGGTCTGAACCTCACCGAACATCTGGCGTCGGTGGGCGGCGTGGTGGTCAGTTACCTTCTCCTCGTCCAGTTCGCGCACACAGCCAGCGCCGTGGAAGCCAAGACCCAGGAGCTGCGCCGCGCCTACGACGAGCTCCGGCTCGTTCAGGAGGAGCTGGTGCGCAAGGAGCAACTCGCGGCGGTGGGCGAGCTCTCGGCGGTGATCGCCCACGAGGTTCGCAACCCGCTGGCTGTGCTGCGCAACGCGACGGCGAGCCTCCGCCACGGCGGGCTAGGCGCCGACGACGAAGCCGACTTGCTCGCTGTCCTCGACGAAGAGACCGATCGCCTCAACCGTCTCGTGCGCGACCTGCTGACCTACGCGCGGCCCGTGGAGCCGCAGCCGCAGTCGCTCGTCGTCGCGGACGTACTGGAGGCAGCGATCGACAAGGCACGCACGGAGCTCGGCCCAGGCGATGCGGTGAACGTGGAGGTGCGCGACACCGAAAGGCACGCGGTCGAAGGAGATCCGCGCCTGCTCGAACGCGTTTTCGCCAACGTCGTCGCAAACGCCTTGCAGGCCATGCCCGGAGGGGGCTCGCTCACCGTTCGTTGCGAGGGCGCGGACCTCGACGGTGCGCCGGCCGTCGCCGTCGTTTTCGAAGACACCGGCGAGGGGATGGACACCCTCGTGCGGGCTCGTGCACTGGACCCGTTCTTCACGACCCGGCCGGCCGGGACAGGCCTCGGGCTCGCTATCGTCGAGCGTCTCGTGAAGGCGCACGGCGGCCGTCTCGAGCTACGGTCGGGGGAGGACGGCGCCACGGTCGTTGTCGTGCTTCCTGCCCGCTCGCTCCCCAATTCCGTTGGCGAGGAGCTTGGCGAAGAGCTTGGCGAAGTGTTTCCATAAGCGCCGCATCGATGGCCGGGCTTTTTGCCCCGGGCGCCTCGTCTCCTCTACCCTGAGCGCGATGAAACCTATGCACGTTGCCGTCGCGTCGGTCGTTGGAGCGGGCGCTCTCGTCCTGGGAGCCTTCGGCGCGCAGGCGCAGCAGTCGGGGTCCGCGGTCGTCGCTCCGACGCGGGAGGTGGGCCAGTACGCCGGGGTCAAGCCCGGGGCCGACAACCCGCCCCCGCGTCTGGCGAGGGTGCAGGCTGCCCGGGAGCGCGTGCGCCTCTTGACCTGGCCGGGCTTCGAGATGCGCCCGTCGGGCAGCCGCTTCTTTCTGCAGCTCTCGTCCCTCGTGCCCGTCGAGACGAGCGCCTCCGAGGGGCGCTTCGAGGTCCTGCTTCGTGGCGTCACCACTCATGTGCGCAACACGCGCCGACCCCTCATCACCCGCTACTTCAACACGCCCGTGACCGTGGCACGGGTCGAGCGTCGAGGCCGAAACGACCTGGCGGTCGTCTTCGAGCTGCGTGCGAACGTGACCCCGCGCGTTTCCAATGCCCCCGGCGCCGGCGGCTTCTACTACATCTTCATCGACTTTCCGCCGGGACAGTACCTCGGCACCGCCCCGAACGTGCCCGCCGACGACCGGCCCGTCGGCGGCCTACCGGACATGGACGACGAGCGCCCGCCCCCCGTCGATCTGAGCGATTGAGCGCGTCCCCTCAGGCGCGCAGGGCCTCGACGAGCTCCGCCTGGGGGATCTCCCGGCGCTCTGCGTTCTGCTGCCGCAGATCCGTGACCTTTGCCGTGCCTTGGGTCTGTTCCGCTTCGCCGAGGACCACGGCGAACCGTGCGCCGGACTTGTCGGCGCGTCGGAGCTGGCTCTTGAGCGAGTTGCCGCGGAGGTCTGTTTCGACCCGGAGGCCGGCTTCCCGGAGCGTCCGCGCCAGCACCAGCACCGCGGGCCTGTCCTCTGGGCGTTGGGCCGCGAGGAAGGCGTCGAGGCCAGCCTCCGCATCCGCCGGACCCATCGCCAGCAGAAGCCGCTCGATGCCCAGCGCGAAGCCGATGGCGGGCGTCGGTTTGCCGCCGAGCTGGGCGATCATGTCGTCGTAGCGACCCCCGCCGCACAGGGCGTTCTGCGCGCCCAGCTCCCCGCCGCGCCCTCGGACCTCGAAGAGCGTCCGCGTGTAGTAGTCGAGGCCTCGGACCAAACGCGGTTCGACGGTGTAAGGGGTGCCGAGGGCGTCCAGGGTCGCGCGCAGTCCGTCGAAGTGCGCGGCGTCCTCGTCGCTGAGGAAGTCCAGCACACGCGGTGCGCCGGCGGCGATCTCCTGGTCCTGCGGCGCCTTGCTGTCGAGCACCCGCAGGGGGTTGCGTTCGAGGCGGCGCTGGCTGTCCTCGCTCAGCTCCGCCGCGCGGGGGCGGAGGTAGGCGAGCAACGCCTCGCGGTAGCGTGTGCGGGTCGTCGCGCCGCCCAGCGAGTTGATGAGCACCTCGACGTCCCGCACACCGAGCTCCCCGAGCAAACCCACGAGCATGTCGATGAGCTCGGCGTCCACGTAGGGGCCCGGGTCGCCATAGACCTCGCAGCCCGCCTGGTAGAACTGCCGGTAGCGCCCTTTGGCGGGGCGCTCGCGGCGATACATCGGGCCCAGATAGTACCACTTGGTGACCGGCTCCTGGCCCTGGACGTTGTGCTGAAGGTACGCCCGCACGCACGACGCAGTCCCCTCGGGTCGCAGCGTCAGCCGCTTGCCGCTTTTCCCCTCGCCGGCCTTGTCCGTGAACGTGTACATCTCCTTGTCGACGATGTCGGTGGCCTCGCCGATGCCTCGCTCGAAGAGCTCCGTGTGTTCGACGAGCGGCGTGCGGACCTCCGCGAAGCCGTAGCGTTCGGCGCGGTCACGGAAGGCTTGTTCGAGTCGGTGCCAGCGCTCGATCTCGCCGGGCAAGACATCGTTCATCCCTTTGACCGTCCGCAGCTTCGCCATGGCGCCGCCATAGCACGGCCAGGGCACAGGAGCCCTGGTGTTCGGCGGCACGCCCGTCCGGGGGCGCTCTTGGGGGCGCCGGCCGGTGGCGTTGCGGGAGCGGGAGCGGTAGCCTTGCCGCCGTGACCTACTCCCTGATGCCCTGGCGGCTGGCCGCGCTCGCGACCTTCGCCGCAGCCTGCTCCGCTCCCGCCGGCGAGCCCAGCTGCGAGGGCTTCTGCGCGAACATCATCCGCTGCGGTGGGGACACGACCGAGCGCGTCTGCATGTGGGGCTGCCTGGCCGGCTTGGAGTACCGCCGGAGCAAAGGGCGCCGCTGCTCGCGGGCGGTGCGCAACGAGCTTGCCTGTCTCGCAGCCACCGACGACTGCGAGTTCTTGCTTTACGATCCCGTCTACGACGAAGGGGATCCTTGCGTCCGCAAGGGCCACCGGCGCAGCAACGCTTGCCAAGAGGACAACATCCCCGCCGACGAGGTGGTCCCCATCGAGGGGCTCCCCCGCCAGGACCTGGGCCTCTCCTTCGTGGTGGACGTTGTGCCGGAGTCCGAGGCGAGCCCCTGAGCGACCCTTGACAGCCCGCCCCAATGCCTCTCCGAGGGCACGCGCGCCCGTTGGTGCGATCTTCAAGATGCTCTCGTTGCGACCCGTCACGCATGGGCGCCGTCGCGACCGTGGCACGGTTGGCACGGTCGGCACGGGGGCGGACTGTGACCGAGTGAGCGAGTGACCGAGTTGAGCGACGCGACCGAGTCGGGCAGAGTGGGACGATGCGTTGCGCGTTGATCCTCTGCCTCGTCCTGGTCGCCTGCGGTGACGACGGCCGGCCGCCTCCTCCGCTGGACGGTGGGGCTTCCTTCGACGGTGGGTTCCCCGACGGTTCCGCGGTCCCGGACGCCGGACGGACGGACGGGGGCGGCACGGGCCCGACGAGCCCGCGGGTCGACCCCGCTTGCGTGGATGGGATGTACCGCGAGACCCTCCCGGACGTCTCCGCGGACATCGCCTCGGTGGAGTTCATGTCCCTGAGCCAGTACGTCGACGACGTGCTCGCGCGCCGCTACCCCGTCGGTGGCGCCTTGGTGCGGGGGGGACGGATGGACACGCGCTTCGGCCAGCCCTGCGACGAGCTCTTCGCCGGCGGCGCCTCGACACCGCAGGCGGCCCTCGAGCGGATGAACACCATCGTCCACGAGTGCGGGCACATCTACGACGGCCTGCTGTCGAGGGGCGCGAGCAACGTCTACGTCCTCACCGACGCGCTGCAGCTGAGCTGTGATCGAGGCGACGCCACCGACCGCGGCGGCGACACCTTCGCCCGCAGCCGCATCCGCGACGACGAGTTCGCCGCGATGCGGCCTCCCTGCGGTGGAGCCTCGGCGCCCGGCTGCGACAGCTACGCCGACATTTACCTCGACGGGGATCCCGACGACGGCACCTTCGACGGCGGCGATCAGGGCTTCAATATGCTCTTCGAGGAGACGGTCCAGTACGTCAACTCGCTCGCCGTCGAGTGGGCGCTCGTCGACCAGATGCCGCCCGGACGCCGTACCAGCGCTCGGGACGGCATCCTGACCTTCCTGTGGTACGTGACGCGCTACCTCCGCATGGCGCGCACGAGCTTCCCCAGCGCGTACGACCGCCTCGCGAACGACCCCTGCTGGCGCAACGCGATCCTTACCGTGTGGGGGCGGGCGTGGCTTTACCTGGAGTTGACCGAGGGCATGACCGCCCTGAGCATCGACGACGGGCTGCTGGGCCTTGCGACCGATCCCATGCTCCTCGAAGAGATCGAGCGCCTGCGCGACCTCGAAGGCTGCTGACACAGCCACGGCGGCAGGTCGGCCTCTGCCTGCGTCGCGACGAGGGCCGTCCGGGATCGGTTCAGGCTCGCCGGCCTTGGGTTCCGTCGGCGAGGGCTCTTGCGTGTGAGCCGGGGTGCGTGGGCGGGTCGTCAGCGGCTGCGCATGAGGTGGTTCATCGCTTCGCCGAGGCCTTCCAACGTCAGCGGGAACATGTCGAAGATGCCCCGGATGTGTTCGATGGTGTTGCCGTACCAGAAGCGCGGAGGTTCCGGGTTGAGCCAGACGGAGCGGCGGAAGTGCTGGCGGATGCGCGACAGCCAGACGATGCCCTCGACCCGCTCGGTGCCGCTGAGGTTGATGGACCCGCCCGGTGAGAAGAGCTCGTAGGGTGCCATGAGCGCGTCGCCCACCAAGAGGACCTTGTAGTGCGGTCCGCACTCATGCAGCAGGTCGTCGAGGCGGACTGGATCGGTGAACCGCTCCGTTTCGTAGACATGGCCGTAGATGCAGTTGTGGAAGTAGTAGGTCCGCAGCTCCTTGAAGTGCGTGCTCTTCTTCGTCGCGGTGAACAGCCGCGAACAGAGGTGCGCGAAGGGGTCCATCGAGCCGCCCACGTCCATCATGAGGATGACCCGCGTGTTCGGCCGGCGCGGCGGACGCGTCACGACCTCGAGCTCGCCGGCGTTGCGCGCGGTCTGGGCGACGGTGCCTTCGAGGTCGAGCTCTTCCTCGCCGCCGACGCGCGCGAAGGAGCGGAGCTTGCGCAACGCCAGCTGCATCTGCCGGACGTCGAGGGTGAGGTCTTGTCGGTAGCCTTGGTAGAGCCGCGCGTCGGCGGTCTTGATGGCGCTGCGCATGCTGCCGCGGCCGCCGACACGGTAACCCTGGCGCGCGGCCTTGCCGGAGTTGCCGAAGGGCGAGGTGCCGCCGGTACCGATCCAGTGGTTGCCGCCGTCGTGGCGTTCCGTCTGCTGCCGTAGCCGCTGTTCGAACATGCGTTCGAGCTCCTCCGGGTCGAAGTCTTCGAGGAGTGCGCGTTCCTCGTCGGTGAGCTCGTCGCGCCGCCGCTCGGCGTCGCGCAGCCACTGCATCAGCTCGTCGCTGAGCTCCTTGCCTTGGCTCCGCACGCCCCGAAAGACCTCCAGGAAGGCCTGGTCGAAGTCGTCGAGGTGCGACTCGCGGTGGACGAGGAGCGCCCGTGCCACGTGGTAGAAGCCGTCGAGGGAGCTTTCGTGGAGGCCCGCTTCGAGGGCGCGGGCGAGGGCCACGGCCTCCGTCGTTCCCACCGGGACGCCGCGGGCGCGTAGGGCATAGAGAAGCGGGAGGAACATCAGCGTCGCCAGCGGCGGCCGCCGGAGATCTGGTCGGCGAAGGCTGCGAGGTCCTGTTCTTTCTTCAGCAAGGCACCCAGAAACGGGAGGTTTCGGTCAAGCTCGACGCTCCCGATGCCGGCGTGCTGCAACACGGCGATCCAGTCGACGAGCTCGCTCGTGCTCGGGCGCTTCCGCAGGCGCTTCATCGAGCGCAGCTCGTAGAAAGTCGCGATCGCTTGTTCGGCGAGGGCGTCCTCGAGGTCGGGGTGGTGCACCCGGACGATGCGCTCCATGAGCTGGGGCGTCGGGAAGTCGATGAAGTGGAAGACGCAGCGACGCAGGAAGGCGTCGGGCAGCTCCTTCTCGGCGTTGCTCGTGATGATGACGACCGGACGGTGCCTGGCGACCACCTCCTCCTGCGTCTCTTCGATGAAGAAGCGCATACGGTCGAGCTCGTTGAGCAGATCGTTGGGGAACTCGACGTCGGCTTTGTCGATTTCGTCGATGAGCAGCACGACGCGATCCTCGGACGCGAACGCCTCCCCCATGGGCCCCAGCTTGATGTACTGGCGGATGTCGCCGACGTCTTTGTCCTGGAAGCGCGAGTCGTACAGCCGCTGCACCGTGTCGTAGACGTAGAGCCCGTGCTGAGCGAGGGTGGTGCTCTTCACGTTCCAGCGGATGAGTCGCATTCCGAGCGCGTCGGCGACCGCCTCGGCGAGCAGCGTTTTGCCCGTGCCCGGTTCGCCCCGCACGAGCAGTGGCCGTTCGAGCGCGAGCGCACAGTTGACGGCCGCCTCGAGGGCGTCGCTGGTCAGGTAGCTCGAGGTCCCCGAAAAACGTCGGAAGTCGGTCACGCGCGGGCGCTCCTTGGCCGGCGTCCCGAAGACGCCGAATGAATGGTGATTCAACGGTTGCCCAAGCTAGCTCGCTCGTCGGGGCCGGGCCAGCGAGCCAGCGGATTCTTGCCGCGCGGGTTCTCCTCACGCTCGCTCCGAAGGGCTCCCAGCGGGCGTCCGTTCCGGCCGCGTGTGCTAGAAGGCCCCCGTGCGGGTGATGGGCGTGGCGCTGGCGCTGGCGGTCGGTTGTGGCTCCTGCGGCGAGGGCGAGCGCGTGCAGGGACCCCACCCCTACGTTCGCTGCGCCCGGGCGAGCGGTTTCGAAGGCTCGCTGACCGTCGGGGGCGTCACGGTCGAAGGGGAGGGCGCGGTCGTTCACGTCCGAGGCATGCGGCGGTGGGACGCCTTCGTCGCCACGGAGGGCGCGGCCCTGGCCGTCGGCGAGCTCGAGTCCGCGCTGCCCTGGATGATCCTTGGCGGCCTCCGTGAAGCGGCCCCGGCTCGAGCGCTCCTCGAGGCCGCCGGCGAGCGTCTGGTCTTCGTGCTGCCCGGGGGCGACGACGACTTGGAGATGCTCGACGAGCTCCTGGGCGAGCACGAGCGCTGGGTCGATCTGCGTGGAGTCCGCGAGCTTCGGCTCGATCACGGGACCTTCGTCGTCCTGCCCGGCGCGCCGGACGGTCGCTACGCCCTCGGCGACGACCGCTGCGGGTGGGGCCAGGAGGACCTGGAGGCGCTGGCGACGGCCGGTGAGGCCCCGGCGCCGCGGTGGTGGCTGAGCTGGGCCGCGCCCCGGGGCGTCGGACCCTACGCCCCCGATCGGGGGTTCGGCGGAGTCCACGTGGGGGACGGGCGGCTCGCCGAGTTGGGGGAGGCCCAGGGCATCGCCGGCGGCCTCTTTGCCTGGCCCGAGACGCAGGCCGGGGTGGTCTCGCGGGCGGGCGGGGCCCGGCCCGTCGCCGACGAGGCCGCGCCGGATCTGGCGGTCGTGGTACCCCGCGCCGGGGGCGTCGTCGAGCGGGCCGATCACTCCCGCTTGCCCTCGGGGGTCGTGCGGATCGAGGTGGACGCGGAGGGTTTGCGCGCCGCCTTTCGACCCTTATAGTGCGGCGCCGGTCGAGGCCGGGGTCATGGCAGAGTTCGTCGTCAACGTCCTGGAAGTCGAGAGGTCGGGGGGCAAGTCCTACGACTTCCCCGTGCGTGGGGCGTGGCTCGTGGCGGCTCTCGCGGACACGGATTTCGACGCCGCCCGGGACGCCGAGGGGACCTTGCACGTGGCCGCGCGCAAGGCCGGCGCGGACGTGCTGCTGGAAGGCCGTCTGACGACCCGCATCGTCGTGCCCTGCGCGCGCTGCAACGAGGCGTTGGCCTGGCCGGTCGAGGTCGACTTCACCCACTTCCTCAGCCCTCGCGCCGAGCATCTTCCGCTCGCCGAAGAGCTCGAACTGACGCCTGAAGACCTCGACCGCGACTACTTCGTCGGCGACGCGATCGAACTCGATGGGCTCGTTCGTGAGCATGTCCTGCTCTCGGTGCCGATGCAGCCGATGCACGACGAGAGCGACTGCGACCCCCAGGTCTTGCAGCGCCTCCGAGACGCCGCCGGCCGCAAACCGGCCTCACCGCTGGCCGCGCTGGCCGCCCTCAAAGACAAGGCAGGGAAGTGATGTTCGATCTCTCCGGCAAGGTCGCCCTCGTGACGGGCGGCGGCCGCGGCATCGGCCGGGCCGTCTCCGAACTGCTGGCACGGTCCGGTGCGTTCGTGGTCGTCAACTACCGGAGCAACGCCGAGGCAGCACAGGCCACGGTCGCGGCCATCGAGGCAGCGGGCGGCAAGGCCGAGGCGCTCTCCTTCGACGTCGCCGATGCCGAAGCGGTGGACGTGGCGGTTCGTGACGTAGCCAAGCGGCATGGGCGGCTGGACATTCTGGTGAACAACGCGGGCGTGGCTCTCGACCAGCTCCTCTTGCGGGTCAAACCCGAAGAGATCGAGCGCACCTTCGCCACGAACGTGGCGGGCGCCATCTACTGCGCCAAGGCCGCGATTCGCCCTATGATGAAGGCGCGGGGCGGACGCATCATCCAGCTGTCGAGTGTCGTGGCCGAGGCGGGCAACCCAGGGCAGGCGGTGTACTCGGCGTCGAAGGCGGCTCTGCTCGGGTTGACGAAGACCCTCGCTCGCGAGTACGCCTCGCGCGGCGTGACCGTCAACGCGGTCGCGCCAGGCTTCATCGAGACGGACATGACGGCGGATCTCCCGGAGCAGGCGAAGGCCAGCATCGTCGAGCAGACGCCCATTGGCCGCGTCGGTCGCCCCGAAGAGGTCGCCGCGGCAGTGCTTTTCTTGGCGAGCGACGAGGCGTCGTACGTCACGGGACAGGTGATTCGCGTCAACGGCGGCATGTACGTTTGAGGCGCGAGGACGAGCATGGCGGCTGCGCACGCCGCACCCCGAACGGGAACCGGAGGAACCAATGGATATCGCGGAAAAGGTCAAGGAGATCATCTCCCAGCAGCTGGACGTGGACGCGTCGGTCATCAAGGACGAGGCCTCGTTCATCGACGACCTGGGGGCGGACTCGCTGGCCATCGTCGAGCTGGTGCTGGCCTTCGAGGAGCAGTTCGAGATCGACATCCCAGACGAGGACACGGAAAAGATCCGCACGGTTGGCGACGCCGTCAGCTACATCAAGGAGCGCGCGAGCTGAAGCCACCCGGGCGGCGTTGTGACCGCCGGCCGCCGCCGCCCCCGTAACGGTGGGCACGGTGCCTCGTCCTTTGGAGGCGCTGCGGCGCGCGAGCGTCGATCGTCGAAAGGTGTCGCAATGCGAAGAGTGGTCATCACCGGAGTTGGGATCGTCAGTCCCTGCGGCAAGGACGCGGAGTCCACCTGGGCGGGCGTCCTTGCCGGCCGGAGCGGGATCGAGACGATCCAGCGCTGGGACGCGTCGGGCTATGCCTCGCGCATCGCCGGCGAATGTCGTGACTTCGACCCGCTCGCGTTCATCGAGCAGAAGCGGCTTCGGGAGATGGCGCGCTTCATTCAACTCGCCATAGGGGCGAGCGACGAAGCCATCGCGGGCGCGGGCTTCGAGCCGAACGACGAGCTCAAGGAGCGCACGGGCACCTTCATCGGCGTGGGCATGTGCGGCCTCGACTGCGTGGAGGAGCAGCACAAGCGCCTGCTGGAGAAAGGGCCGCGCCGGGTGAGCCCCTACTTCATCCCCTCGGCCATCTCGAACCTCGCCCCCGGACAGGTGTCGATGCGTTACGGCCTGAAGGGGCCGAGCTACACGACGACCAGCGCGTGCTCGAGCGGAGCGCACGCCATCGGCGAGGCGGCGGCCTGGATTCGCCGGGGCGGCATCGACGCGGCGATCGCCGGCGGTGCCGAGGCCGCCGTGACGCCTCTCGGAGTGGCGGGCTTCGCGAGCATGCGCGCGCTGTCCAAGCGCAACGACGAGCCCCACAAGGCGAGCCGACCCTTCGATGTCGGTCGGGACGGTTTCGTGATCGCCGAGGGCGCAGGCATCCTGGTGCTGGAGGAGCGAGAGCGGGCGATCAAGCGAGGCGCGACGATCCTCGCGGAGGTCGTCGGCTATGGGGCGACCGCCGACGCCTACCACCTCACGCAGCCGGCGCCTGAGGGCGAGGGCGCCCAGCGCGCGATGAAAGCGGCGCTCGCAGACGCAGGCGTGTCCACGCAGGACGTCGACTACATCAACGCTCACGGCACTTCGACC
>JALVDI010000335.1 GCA_027009115.1 Polyangiaceae bacterium
CGAACGGTTCGAGCCGAGGACCTCGAAGTAGCCAGGCGGCGCAGCCGACCAAGCCCTGTGGCGCTGAGCCGATGGGGCGATCTGACCACGGCCGCGGGGACGGCGACCTTGCTCCTGGCGACCCTCACGCTGGTCGCGGTCCACGCCTCGGACCTGGCCGCCGGGCGCGACACGAGCATGACGGCGTGGTTCTGGGCGCTGCTTCCGGTGCCGCTCATGGCGGCGACACGCCAGCGGCTCCCCCGTACCCCCCAGGCACGGCTGTGGGCGACGGCACACCTCGCCGGTCGCCTGCGCGGCGCCGACGGGTACGCACCGGCCCTCGCGTTGGCGCTGCACGAAGCGGCGGATGGACGCTGGCAGGACGCCCGTGTTCGCCTCGTCACCGAGGCTCGGCCCCGTGGATTGCTACGTCTGGACATCGCGCTGGACGATGACGACATCGCCTACGGGGTGCTGCTGACTCGAGAGAAGACCGAAGCCGAAGCGCAAGCTGCGAGGCTCTGCAGCGCCCCCTCCGTGCCCGGTCCCGGTGGCCGCATCGCGCGCCTCGTCCCTCTCGACGAAGCGCTCGCGCTGGCCCTGCGCTTCCGCCCTTCGCCCACCAGGCCCCGCCGAGGGCGCACCCCAAGGCGGCCCAACCGGCACCGTCCGCGGCCCGTCGCGGCGCCTCTGCACTGAACGGCCCAAGCTCGGGCGCACCGACGAGCTCTCAGCCCTCGGGGCGCTCCGCCGACGCGCCCTCCGGAAGCGCCCGTAGCTGAGCGAGAAGCGCGCGAAGGCGGCGGCGCCTCTGTCGGTTCTCCGTACGCGCCAGCCTGTCCTCGACGGCGCCGATCGCCTCGCGCCCGAAGATGTCCGCGATCGCCGCAGCCGCCTCCCGGGCGTAGCGCTCCATCTGCGCCGCTCGCAGGAGGTCCTCCAGCATCCGGGGATCGCGCCGGGCCTGCGCTCCCCGGGCGACTGCCACGCGGTAGCGCTCGATCGCGGGTCCCCAAGCCCCTCGGTCGGCCAGATCGTGCGCGAGGAGCAGCGAGGGGCGCACGTCGTCGGGATGCAAGCGCTGGTAGATACGCGTGGCGAGGTGGGCCTCGCGATCGAGCGCGTCGGCCGCCCCGAGGCGCTCCCGCAGCGCCCGCAGTTCCTCGTCGAGCGGTTGGTCGAAAGGATCGGGCGGCCGCCGCGGCGCTGCCGCGGACGACGACGACGAGGACGACGACGGCGAGGACGACGACGGCGCCGAAGTCGCCAAGGTCGTCGAGGTCGCCGGCTCCGACGCGGTCGTCGAGGGCGCCGCCAGCGACGTGTCGCGCCGGGACATCCCGGCATAGACGAGCGCCCCCGCCGCCACGAGCGCGAGCGGAACGAGCGCGGCCGCCTTGTGTCCCCTGCCGCGGGAAGACGGCACCGGCTGGGGAGGCTTCGCGGCGGCGCGCAGCGTCCGCGAATGCCCGCCGCTCTCAGGATCCGCCGCATCCAGCGTGGCGGGCACCGGCGGGAGCGCGTCGAGAGCCGCCAGGAGCTCGGAGGCGTCCTGGAAACGGTCCCCGGGATCCTTGGCGAGAGCCTTGTGGAGCAGGCCGAGGATCTCCTCGCTCGCCGCGAGCCTCGGCCGCAGCGCGCACGGGTCCGGAACGGGCGCGATCATGTGCAAGCGCAACAACTCGGCGCGCCGCTCGCTCACGAAGGGCGGGTAGCCCGTGAGCAGTTCGAAGAGCAAGACGCCCACGGAGTAGACATCGGCGCGCGCATCGACCCGCTGCCCGGCCCCCTGCTCCGGGGCCATGTAGGCGGGCGTGCCGACGATGGTCCCAGCCTTCGTCAGGGTGGGCTCCCCGGCGAGATCGTCCTCGTCCGCGAGGATCTTCGCCAAGCCGAAGTCCAAGAGCTTCACATGGTGCGGGTCGTCCGGGAGGGCCTGAAGAAACACATTGGCCGGCTTCAGGTCGCGGTGCAGCACTCCCCGGGCGTGCGCAAAGGCCAAGCCCCGGGCAATGGAGCGGACGATCTCGATGGCCACTTCGGGCTCCGGGGGGCCGTCGTCGTCGAGGAGGTCGGCGAGCGTGCGACCGGCGAGCAGCTCCATCACGAGGTAGGGCACACCGTCGCTGATCCCGTAGTCGGTGAGCCCCACGATGTTCGGGTGCCGCAGCTGGCTGAGGACGGTCGCCTCGCGCTCGAAGCGCCGCCGCAAAAGACCCCTGTCCTCGTAGCCATGGCGAAGCACTTTGAGGGCCACCGGCTGCCGCAAGCCCGTGTGCTCGGCGCGGTACACGACCCCCACCCCCCCGGCGCCGAGCACCCCCTCGATGCGATAGCGTCCGTCGATGACGCGGCCCAGCCACGGGTCGTCGGCGAGCACCGAGCGCACCTGCGATGGCTGGCCCTCGGAGACGCCATGATCGCTCGCAGTGGAGGCTGAACCCGCCATCGCCGCAAGGATACCAGGCGCCCGCGCCCATGCCCGCCGACGCCTTCCCGCGCAGACGCCCGAGTCAGGAAGACGCCCGAGTCAGGAGCCGGCGCAGCGAACGTCGGTCGTCACCAGGCTCGCGCTGCCCATGGACATGAGGGGTGGATCGAGGGGATCGTCGGGCTGCTCCCGAGCCGTCCAGGTCACGACGACCTCCACAGCCGCGCCGCTGCAAAGGAGCTCGCGGGCGCGCGGGAAGGCCCCCGGAAGACTGCGACCGGCGATGCGCACGACCGCGCTCTCGCCGGGCTCCAAACGGCCGTCGAAGCCCTCCGGACGGTCGAGGTTGATCTCGCCGACGGGGTCACCATCGACGACGACGATCCCCGCGCGTGGGACGACGAAGTCGTCGCCGGCCAGCGCGTGTTCGCCGACCCGCACGTCCAGCACCAGGTCGACGGAGAGTACCTCGGCCGCGTCGAGGGAGACTTCCGCACTGCGCAGCGTCACCACCAAACCAAGCGCCGTGTCCACGCAGGCGCTGCCGAGCAGGAGCCCCCACAGGATCGCCGCGCCCGCCGACGGCCGGCCCAGAGGCTTCATCGCGCGGCGCGCGCTTGCAAGGACTTGCGGATGCGATCGACGCCCTTGATCTCTCGCGCGACGTCCTCCTCGTCGATCTCGAGGGTCTCGACCAACGACACGTGCACCGTGTCGTAGAGCCAGTTGCTCGACTCCGTGTCGTGAACGCACTGCTCGGCGCTGTGCCCCTGGTGGTTGAGCTTGGGAAGCTTCTGCACGAGGGCCTCGAGCACCTTCATCCCGTCGCCGATGAACGCCCGAGCTGCGTCGAGTTGCTCGTCCATGGGCCCGAAAAGCTCCGGCGATTCCTCGGCATGCCGCGCGAGCGCTTCCGGCGAGGCCTCGCGAGCCTTCTCGAGCGCCAGCCGGATCACGAGAACGGAGCCTGCGTGCTGCAAGGCACCGCGCACACCGGGAATCGAGGTCCCCTCCGAGATCACGTGCAGGAGCGCCCCGGCGACGAGGACGCGGCTCCCGTCGTCGACCTCCGGGTCCTCCACGATGCGCAACACAGCCTTCAAATCCTGAGGCAGCTGAATGACAGCGTCCCTCATGAGCTCCACGAACCGATCCCGAGACATCGTCCTAGTATTTTCCCATCGGGGCGCTCATCGCTCGCGACAGCGCGCACGGCATCTGCCCCTGGTGTTCTCGCGAGCATACCGAACTCGGGCCCATGCACAAACCCCTACGGAAGATATTCCCACCCTCCGGAAGATCCCTAGGGAATCGCCCACCCGGCCGCGCGCAAAGCAGCGGACACACCCATCAGCGGCAGCCCCATGATCGCCGTGAAGTCCCGCCCCTCGACGGCCTCGAAGAGCGCGATGCCGGAACCCTCGATCTTGTAAGCGCCGCAGCAACCGAGGGGCGCGACCCGCTCGACGTAGCGACGGATCTCGTCGTTCGAGAGCGCGCGGAGGGTCATGGAGTGAGTGTCCAAGACCTCCCGCCAGCGGCCACCGGGCGCGAGCAGCGCCGCGGCGGTGAGCAGACGATGGGTCCGACCGGAAAGCCGCCGGAGCTGCGCCTCCGCCGCGGCGCAGGTACCGGGCTTGCCGAGGATCTCGCCGTCGAGGTCCACGAGCTGGTCGGCCCCCAGGACCAGCGCGTCGGGGTAGCGCGCGGCCACGCTCGCCGCCTTGGCCCTCGCCAGCTCGGCGGCCACGACCTCCGGCGGCTTGCCGGAGGTCTTCAGCGGCTCCTCGTCGCAGCGCGGCGCGACGGCTTCGTACGGGAGCCCGAGGCGGTCGAGGAGCGCGCGACGGTATGGCGAAGTCGACGCGAGGATCAGGCGCATGGTCGGCTTGTAGCAGCGCTGCCGAGCCGTGCATGCTCGCCCCGTGGAGCGGCTGCGCTTCGACCACCTCGGCGTAGAGGCCCTGGCCCTGGGTACCGGACCCACGACGCTGCTGCTCCATGGCTTCCCGGATCTGCCGACGTCCTGGCTGCCCGTCGCCGAGCGCCTCGCGCGCAACGGGGGCCGCTGCGTCCTGCCGTACATGCCCGGCTATCCTCCGTCCTCGCCGGAAGGGCCCCTCGACGTGGACATCGTCGCCGATCGCATCGCGTCGCTGGCGGCCGAGCTCGCCCCGCGAGTCCACCTGGTGGGACACGACTGGGGTTCGGTCGTGGCGCAAGGGGCGGTCCTCCGCCACCCCGAGCGCTTCGAGCGCCTGGCGCTCCTCTCGGTGCCGCACGTCCTGACCTTCCTGCGCAACACCCTGCGCTCCCCGCGGCAGCTCGCACGCAGTCGCTACATGGCGTTCTTCCAGCTCCCGTGGCTTCCCGAACGCCGGGTCCGTGACGCCGCCGCGATCGAGGCGATCTACCGGAGGTGGTCGCCGGGTTCCCCTCCAAGAGCGCACATCCGGGACGTGGCCGACGCCATCGCCCGCGGCGAGGGAGCCCCGCTCGGCTACTACCGCGCCAACCTCCGACCCGGGCCGGCGCTCCTGCGGAGTCTTCGGCGGGCGCGCCGCACACCCATTGCCGCGCCCACGCTCTACCTCCACGGCGCCGAGGACGGCTGCATCGCGCCGGGGATCGCGCGGGGTCAGCGGCGCCACTTCGCGGGCCCCTTCCGCTGCGATGTGCTGCCGGCGGCGGGGCACTTCCTGCAACTCGACGCGCCCCGGGCCGTCGCGGACGCCCTCGCGCGCTGGCTCCTCTCCCCTGCTCAGACGCCGCCGAAGCGCCCGCCCCACGACCGGGAACGTTGACGAGTGCGCTCGGCCTGGCCCTCCGCCCCAGTGTCGACCGTGTCGCGGTCGCGAGGCTGCCCCTGCGTGGTGCCGCCGGCGAGGAAATCTCGAAGGTTTTCGAGGCGCGATGTGCCGCGCAGGCGTGCTCCCGAGGGTGGGGCGCACAAAGAGGCGTTGGGGCGGCTGGATGGAATCGGCGTCTTGCTGGCTCAGGCGCCGCCTTCGGGACCGTGGTCGTGCGGCAGGCTCCCCCGTGGCGAGCGCAGGTAGACGAAGGGCGTCTGCATCAAGAAGTTCGACACGCGCGCCATGTACACGTCGGCGCTCTTCTCGACCTGCCGGGCCAGATGACTCTTGTCGTTGCCGGTCCGCATCAGCAGCCCCCACCGCGGGTGCGAGAGCCTGCTCGAACGCTCGGCCAGCGGCGCGATCCTCCCGTCGAGCTCCACGAGCTGCGCCCGATAGTCACGAATCTGCGCTTCGAGCGCCTCCTCGCTGTCCTCGACCTGCGGCCCGTAACTGGCGCGCTTGCGTTGAAGGGCCAGACGTACCTGCGAGAAGCAGTGCTCCAGACGCTCCTTTTCGGCCATCAAGCGGCTGAGCTCGGCCTGCTCCGGCTTGAAGGATTCGAGGGCGTCCAGGTCTTGCTCGAGCTCGCGCACGACGAGCGCCGTGCGCCACCGATGCGTCTTCTTGCTCTGGTTGACGTCGGCGAAGATGTGGTCGCCGACGTAGAGGATCTCCTCGCCGCCCAGACCGAAGGCCTCTTCCACCAGGGTCGCGTGGCCTCCGACGTAGGCCTCCCCCAACGCGAGCCCACCAACGACGGGCTCGAGCAGTCCGCGCTCCTCGTCGACGACGCGGAAAACAGGGCTGTCCATGGTGAAGAACACCGGCTTGCGCGCCGCCGCGATCACGAGGTCGAAGAGGCCGCGCCAGGTCTGCCCTTCCGGGAGGAAGCGATCGAAGGCGTAGCTCATCATCGCCCGGGTGTAGAACCACTCCGAGTTGGTGATGATCGCGAGCTTCTTGCCGCTGTGACGCAGATCGAGCAGAGCGAGAGGAAGCTCCGGATCGAGCTCCACGAACCGGTCGGGCTCGGCCATGATCTCGCTCTTGAGGTGGCCCATCATGTGCGCCTCGTCGATGGCGCTCCGCACGCCGCCGTAGACGTCGCGGTAGCTGAGAAAGCCCAGCTCTTCGAGCTTGCGCTGGTCGAGCAGGTCGACGCATTGCGCAAAGAGGCAGGCCTCCGAGAGCGCAAAGAGCGTGTTCATGAAGCGCCAGCGCGGCTCCGCGAGGTCGACGAGCTCGCGCGCGTAGGCCCTGCGGCACGCCTCGAAGGACAGTTCCTCCGTACCGTGACACGCCTTCTTGATGTAACCGAAACGGTTCGCCTTGACGACATTGCCAAGGTCCAGGTCGAGGATGAGCCCCAGGCTCGCAAACGTGGGGTCGAACTCGAGATGGGCCACCGGCCAGCCCCGCTCGAGCAGGCGACGCTTGGCGTGCTCGTAGGCGTGCGCCTCCCAAACCTCCGTCCGGTAGTGGATGAGCGTGTAGTCCATGTCGAAGCCGATGGCCCCGATGGAGCGGAGGTTCAGGGTGCGGTTGCAGTAAATGCGACGCTTGGGATGGGGAAGGTCGGGATCGACGATCATCGTCTACCTTGCCATGAGGGGATGGGATCGAAAAAACCCGCCCCTCGCGAGGCGGGTCATTCGATGCGAGCGCGGACCGTCAGAGGGTAAACGACGCGATGTCGATGCGCTGGTCCGGGTTGATGACGTAGTTGTAGGCGCCGAGCACGCGCCCACCCACAGCGATGGAGAGCGTCAGGGGGGTGGGCCCAGCACTCGTGCTGCAGGAGCTGCCGGCCCAGTAGTGGACCTGCACGTTGTAGGTACCGCGCGGCGGGTTGGGCTGGTTCCAGTAGACGTTCTCGATCGTGTTGTTGGCCTGGCTGGCGTTGCACTGCCCGCGGGCGTCCTGGTCGAGGTGCCCGCCGGAGGCGCTGCGGCGGTGGCTGTAGCTGATCGTCTCACCGGCGGGATCGGTGACGTACATGTCGAGGTCCGCACCACCCTGCCACGCCAAGGTGATCTGGATGTTGCCGGAGCTGTATCCGCAGCCCTCGTCGATCTGCCCGTTGCAGTTGTCGTCGAGACCGTTGCAGACCTCCTGTGCGCCCTGCGTGCAGGTCGCCTCGACGACCGTCACACCGCTGGCGACGGTGGGCTGAGCGGCCTGGACCGTGACCGTCGCGGTGGCCGGCGGCGGTGGCGGCGCGCTGGCTCGGACTGTGACACGGGCGTGCGGTCGCGGGATCCGCGCCTGGGTGCGTACGATGCAACCCGAAAGGCCCATGGCCAACAGGGATACGGTCAACAGCGTGCCAAAACTGGCTCTCATCATCGAAGGCCCCTCCTATAACGTTCGTGTGGCGCTGAGCGCCGTGGGCATGGCGTGCACCCGCCTTGGACGTGGACGCGCCGTGAGTCTTCATAACCTTTCTCTGGCCGGCGGACCAGCGCGACCGTACCGTCCCGCAACCGTGCGCAATCACAAGGAACTGGAGACTCAGCGGTCCTTGCCCGCGCCGAAGTCGATGGCCCCCGAACGGAGTCGATCCCGCGCGCGGACCTCCTGGCCCAGCCCCGCGAGAGCGACCATCAGGAAGAGCAGCCCCCCGATGAGGATGGTCACACCAACGAGCCGGGTGTCGTCGAGCAGGAGCCAACCCACCGAAGCCATCAGCCCCGTCAGCAAAGGGATCCCCACCAGAGCGACGCGCTGCCTGCGGCGGCGTCGCTCTCTCTCGGCACGCGCGCGCTCGGCGAGCGCTCGCTCCGCTGCGCGGCGCTCCTTGCGGGAGGCGCGCCGGCCCCGTCGACCTTTCTTCCCCATCGGCCCACCATAGCAGCCTCAAGACCTCTCGGGGTCGGTAAGACCTCTCGGGGTCGGTGCTGGGACGAACGGGCAGCCTCAAGCGCCGAGCACTGCGCGCCCAATCACGATGCGCTGCACCTCGCTGGTGCCTTCGTAGATCATCGTCACACGCACGTCCCGGAACGCCCGGTCAACCCGATGGCCCTCCTCGAGCGCCTCCTCGCCGAGGATCTCGACGACGTCGTTGCAGCTCGCCCAGGCGGCCTCGGTGGTGAAGGCCTTGGCGATGGACGCCTCCCGCGTGAAGCGCTCGCCGCGCTCCTTGAGCCAGGCGGCCCTCAGCGTGAGCAAGCGCGCCGCGTCCAGGCGAGTACGCACATCGGCCAGGCGCTCCAGAGCCGCGCCTTCGGGCGACGGAAGGGCGCGAAGATGCTCGACGGCCGCCCGCTCGGCGGCGCGCGCGATCCCGAGAGCCTGCGATGCGATCCCAATGCGGCCCCCGTCGAGCGCCATCATGGCGATCCGAAAGCCCCCTCCCCGCGAGCCGAGGAGCGCCGAGGAGGGCACGCGGACCCCGTCGAGGGCGAGGGCCACCGTGTGGCTGGCCCGAAGGCCCATCTTGTCCTCCCGTTTGACCACCCGGAGGTTCTCCGCGTCGCCGGGCACGAGGAAGCAGCTCAGGCCCCGCGAGCCGGGCCCGTCGGTGCGTGCCCAGACGACGAGCACGGCCGCCGAGTCGCCGTGGGAGATCCACTGCTTGCTGCCCGTGAGGACCCAGTCGTCGCCGTCCTGAATCGCGGCTGTCGTCATCCCGCCGGGGTCGCTCCCGGCGCCAACCTCGCTCAGCGCAAAGGCGCCGAGCTCTCCCGCCGCGAGCCGCGGGCAGTAAGCCCGTCGCTGCTCGTCGCTCCCAAAGGCCGCGATGACCTCGCCGACCATGTTGGTCACGGCCATCGTGACCGCCGTCGACGCGCAGGCCGAAGCGATCTCCGTCATCGCCAGGCTGTAGGCCACGGTCCCAGCGCCGCTGCCTCCGAGGTCCTCCGGGACGCCGACGGCCATGAGCCCGGCCGCCCCGAGCTCGTGGAAGACGTCCGCGGGCACCTCCTCGGCGGCCTCGAACGCAGCGGCGCGAGGCGCGAGGGCCGCCCTCTGCTCCTTGGCCCGGCGGAGGATCGCCTCGCCCCTTTCGTCGAGTCGTAGGTCCATCAGAGCGAGAAGGTGACCTTGGCCGGGTAGCTGCCGGGGTCGGGCATGGACCATGTGGAGACGCTGCGGGCGACGCAGTCGAGGTCGTCGGCGCGCTCGGGGTCGGTGGTGGATGCCCCGGCCGCCAGCACCTGGCCGCCGGGCGCGACGTACACGGTCACGGTGTAGGGCCCGGGACCGCAGTCGACGATCTCACCTCGGTTCTCCTCCACTTTCGCAGCGACTCGGCTGGCGTCCCAGTGGAGAGGCGGCCGCACCTCGGGCGGCGTGTCGAGGGTGAGCGGGTAGGCGAACTCCGCCTCTCCACCGCGCGGCGGAGCGAACCGCGCACTGCGCGCGGCCTCGAGGATGCATCGCTCGGTCTCCCGGTCGCCGATGGTGCTCTCGCGCGGATAGACCCAGAGCACCGTCCCATCGACGCGCACTCGAAACGCGAGATCGATGGTGCCCCCGAGAACCTCCACGGCCTCGTGGCGGCGCTGGAAGCAGCGCAAGAAGCGACCCATCCGCGCCTCCATGGTGCGCTCGACGGCATCCGAGGAGATCGTCCCCATCAAGCCTTCGATCTGGGCGCCGTCGTTCCGCGCGAGGGCACGCTCGTGCCCACTCGTCTCTTCGACCTCCGCGGGCGCGTCCGTCGATTCTTCGCCGGCGCAACCGCCAACGAACGCGAGGGTCAGGGCAACCGCCACGCCGCGCATCTCAGGCTCCCCCCTTGAGTGCACCCGCCGCGATGACGAGCCGCATGATCTCGCTCGTGCCTTCGTAAATCTCGGTGATGCGTGCGTCCCGGTAGTGACGCTCGAGGTCGTACTCCTTGGAGTAGCCGTAGCCACCGAAGATCTGAAGGGCCTGATGGGTGACGCGCGTGGCCATCTCCGAAGCGTAGAGCTTCGCGGTGGCAGACTGCTGCGAGTGCCGAAGCGAAGGTTCGGTGCGTGCCCGTTCCTTGAGCAGCGCGGCTCGGTAGATGAGCAGGCGCGCGGCATCGAGCTGCATCGCCATGTCGGCGACCTTGAACTGGATGGCTTGCAGCTTGGCGATCGGCGCGCCGAAGGCCTTTCGCTCGTGAGCGTAGGCGACGGCCTTCTCGTAGGCGGCCTCGGCGATGCCCAGCGCCTGCGCGGCGATGCCGATGCGCCCCCCGTCGAGGGTGTTCATGGCGATCTTGAAGCCCATCCCCTCCTCGCCGAGCCGGTAGGCGTCCGGGACCCGGCAGTCGTTGAAGAAGATCGTGCAGCTGTGGGCCGCATGGATGCCCATCTTGTGGTCCGGCTCCTGCGGCTCGAAGCCGGGGGTTCCCTTGGGCACGATGAAGGCCGTCGTCCCCTTGGCGCCCTTCGTGCGGTCCGTGTTGCAGAAGACCACGATGAGGTCGGCGTGGGGACCGTTGGTGATCCAGTTCTTGGACCCGTTGATCACCCACTCGTCTCCGTCCCGGACGGCGGTGGTCTGCATGTTCGACGCGTCCGAACCGCTGGACGGCTCCGTCAGACCGAAGCACCCGAGCTTGGCGCCGGAGGCCAGCGGAACCAGGAACTCCTGCTTTTGCGCGTCGCTTCCGAACTTCAGGAGCGGGTCGCAGACGAGGGAGTTGTTCACGCTCATGATCACGCCGGTGGACGCGCAGGCCTTCGAGATCTCGATCATCGCGAGGGCGTACGAGAGATAGTCCGCACCGCCTCCGCCCAGCTCTTCGGGGACGGCAATGCCGAGGAAGCCGAGCTCCCCCATGCGCGCGACGAGGGACGCGGGCCAGCGGCCGGTTTCGTCGAGCTCGCGCGCCTTGGGCAAGACCTCCTGGGTCGCAAAGTCCCGGGCGGTCTTCTGAATGAGCTGCTGTTCGTCGGTCAGGCGGAAGTCCATGGGGCCGGAGGTTGGCCGCAACCGCGTCCGTTTTCAACGCGTTCGCGACAACTCGCACCTTCGCCCGGCCCGCAGGTCCGCCCGGTGCCGACCGGGATCGAAAATCTCGAGGTTGTCCCGAAGCGCAATGCGCCGCAGGAACGCACTGGCGAGCGTGGGGAGAGGTGCGGGCGCTCAGCGAGCCCGCTCGCCGCCGTCGGCGACGAGCACATGCCCCGTGACATAGCTCGCGGCGTCGCTGCACAGGAAGAGGGCGGGGCCGGCCATCTCTTCCGGACGCGCCGCGCGGCGCAGCGGAACCCGCGAGAGCAGCTTGTCCCGAAGGGGGCCGGGCAGCCCGGCGGTCATGTCCGTGTCCACGAACCCGGGCGCCAGACCGTTCACCCGGATTCCGTCGCGAGCCCACTCGACGGCAAGCACCTTGACCGCGTGGGCGAGCGCAGCCTTCGCCGCGCCATAAGCCAGCGTCGAGGGTTGGCCCCCCAGCCCCCACACGCTCGTGACGAAGAGCACCGCCCCACCCCCCCGCGCACGCATCTGCGCGGCGGCGCATTGCGCACCCCGGGTGGCGCCGACGAAGTGCAGATCCATCATGCGCCGGAGCTCCGAGGCGGGCACCTGGGCCGCCGGAGCCGAGGATGCGAGCCCCGCCGCCGATACGAAGACGTCGCACCCGCCGAGGTCCGCAACCCGCTCGAAGAGGGCGTCGACCTGCCCGAGGTTCGCGACGTCACAGGCCACCGCATCCCCACCGATGGCCCTGGCGACGGCGGCGCACGCCTCGGCGCTCCGTGAAGAGACGACGACGTGGGCGCCGGCCGCCGCCAAAGCCTCGGCGATGGCGCGGCCGATGCCCCTGGAGCCGCCGGTGACGACAGCGCGCTTGCCGTCCATGGACGCCCCGGTCATCGGATGGCGCGCCGGGCGCGTCGCGCCAGCGGCCCCGCCGGCGCCTTTTCGAGGTACGTCTCGTAGGCCCGGCGCGCCCCCGGCGAGTCTTCCCCTGCCAACGCCTCGCCGAGGTAAAACCAGGCCTCCGCGGGCGCTCCCTCGATGGCCGTGGCCTGGCGGAGGAGACGCCGAGCCGCGGCCGCTTCGCCCTCCTCGATCGCCACGCGGCCGCGCAGGGTGAGGACCCGCGCCATCATCGACGGCGGGCGGATGCGACGTTCGAGGGAGCCCTCGGCGCGGTCCAAGATCCCCCGCGCCTCGCGCTGCTTGCCTCCACGGATCAGGACGTTCGCGAAACCCAACAACGCCTCCGGGTGCCCCTCGTCGAGGGCCAGGGCGCGCTCGTACTGATCGGCCGCAGCTCGCGTCTCGCCCGCGGCATAGAGCGCATCGCCGAAGAGCGCGAGGACGTCGGCGTTCGCACCCTCGGTGGCCACCGGACGCAGCGCGCGGATGGCCTCGCCCGGTCGCCCCTCGGCGAGGGCCACCTTCGCCGTGACCACCCGGACCCTCGCGAGCTCTCGGTCGTCGCCGGTGACGTTCTCGAGCTGCACCTTGGCGTCGTCCACGCGCCCGAGCCCCAGGAGCGCCTCGACCCGACCAAGGCGGCCGATGAGGGCATAGGAACGGCCGCTGCCGCCGCGCCCGACGCGTCGCGCCAGCTCGCCGAAGAGCGTGTCGGCCTCGCTGTAATCGCCCCGATCCAGGAGCAAGCGGCCGAGGGCGAGGCGAGCCTCGGCGTGGGTCGGCTGCAGCTCGAGGGCCTGGCGCAGCGCCGCCTCCGCCTCTTCCGGTTCGCCCTGCATGCGCGCCGCCCGGCCCAACAGATAGTGCGCCTGAGCGTTGTCGGCCTCTGCGGCGATCACCCTGTCGAGAGCCTGCTCGGCCAACCTCGGCTCGTGGGCCGCGAGCGCCGCCTCGGCGACGGCCAAGCCCACCTCCGGCACGCCGGGGTTCTCCCGGGCGAGGCGGCGCGCCTGCGCCAGCACACGAGGCGCCTCACCGAGCTTGACGGCGACGCGGAGGCGCAGCGCCTGGAGCGTGGGGCTCGCCTCGTCGGGGTTCGCCTCCAAGTACGCATCGAGGGCCTCGGCGGTCGCCCGCAACGCGTCGGCGGTGCCCACCAGGAGAGCCGCGCGGGTGCTCAGCAGCAGCACCTCCGGATCCTCGTTCGAGAGCTGGCCAAGCACTCGGAGCGCGCGGACTCCGTCCCGACGCTCGATGAGGATCTCGGCGAGGAGCTTTCGGTACTCGCCGATCCCAGGGGCCCCCGACACCGCGCTCATGGCGGCGGTCTGCGCCCGACCGAGCTGCCCGAGCGCCCGCGCCGACGCCGCCACGAGGGCCTGCATCCGTGGCTCCGACGCCCCCGCCTCCAGAGCCTTCTCGATCTGCTCGGCCGCAGCCTCCTCGTTGCCCTGCCGGCGGTAGAGCCGGGCCCGGGTCAGCGCCAGGAGCACCTTGTCGGTGGGCGCAGCTTCGTCGAGGCGCTCGTCCATCGGCGCGAGAGCGGCCAGAGCCGCCTCCGGCTCCCCATCGTCCGCGCTCAGGTACGCCTTCCATAAGGTCGCCCGCAGGTGCCCCTCGTAGCGCGAGAGGATCCCGTCGAGGAGCGCCAGGGCCTCTTCCGGCTGCCCCTCGTCGACCTTGGCCTCCGCCAGCGCGATGGCCGCGGCGCTCAGGCCAGGCTCCTTCTCGAGCGCCGTCTGGAGGTGTCGGGCCGCGTCGTCCGACCCGAGGCGCTGCTGCAGCCGACCGACGACGTAGTAGACCACGGCGTCGTCCTCGGCCTGGTCGAGGGCCTGCTCGATCGCCGCCTGGCCCTCGTCGGCCTTGCCCGACGCATAGGCCAAGACGGCCTCCGCCGCCGCCAAGCGCGCGGGGCTCACCGAGCGGCTACGGGCGAACTCGAGGGTGGGGCGCAGGTACCCCGGTTCGAAGGCGCCGTCTTCGAGGGCTCGCTGGGCGTGGACGAAGAGCAAGACCGACGGCCCCCGCTCGTCGAGGGGGTGCAGCTCGCGGGCCTCCCGCACGAGGCGCTCGGCGTCCACGAGGTCCTTGTGGTCGCCCCGAAGCGCGCGCGCATCGGCCTCGCCGACCATCGCGGCGGCCTCCGCCTCCTGCGCCTCGACCCACTTCGTGTAGGCGAAGTACCCTCCCCCCGCGAGGAGCAGCGCGACGACCCAAAGCGCCGCCAACGGGACCGCGAGCTTCTGCCCCGCGCGCCCAGCCGTCTTGGCCGCCACCCACTCGGTGGCGCCATCCTCCGGAGGTTCGAAGAGATGCTCGCGCTTGAGCATCGCGAGGACCCGGTCGACATCTTCGGGGCCGGCGGCGCCCGCAGGAGAAGCCGCCGCGGGGGCGGCCATGTCCGGTGCGGTGCGCAGCTCGGAGCCTGGCTCGTAGGCCGCCTCGCCCCGCTCGCCTCCCCCTGCGACCGGGACCTGGAAAGGGTCGGGGGCCGCCGCAGGAGGGGCCGCAGGAGGGAGCGCTGCGGGAGGGGCCGCGGCCGCAGGAGGAGGAACCGCCGCGGGAGGGACCGCCGCGGGAGGCGGGCCGATCCGGGGATGCTTGCGCGCGGGCTTCGTCGCCTCACGGGGAAAGTCGGCGGGAGGGGCGGCCCGCGCCGCCCGCTCCGCGCGCATCGCCGCCTCCACGAGGCCTCGGTCGACCGTCGCGGTGGGCGCGTCGTCGTCGACGGTGGACTCCTCGGCGGCGGGCTCCTCGGCGGCGGCCTCCGCAAGGCGACGGGAAAGATCGGCCGCCACGACGGTGGCCTCTTCCTGCTCCGACAGAAAGCTCCCCCCGCTGGGCTGCGTCGGGATGGGCGCCGTCAGGGTCTCCTCTTCTTCTTCTTCGACGCCCCCGGCGATCCGGGCGAGGCGTTCGGCCCGCTGGTGCAGGCGCTCGACGTCCGGACCGGACGCGCCCAGCTTGCGCGCACGGCTCAGGACCTTCTCGGCGCGCTCCGGGTCGCCTCGGCGCAAGAGCACCTCGCCGAGCCAGCGGTAGGGCTCGGGGTCGTTGGACCGCGCGCGCGCCGCCTGGAGCAGCGTCTTCTGCGCCCGCAGCAGGTCCCCTCGGACCATCCACGCACGCCCGGCCAGCACGAGCATGTCCGCGTCGCGGGGGTTCACCCGCAGATGGACCCCGGCCACCTCCAAGGCTTCACGGGCACGTTCGGCCGCGAGGAGCGCTGCGGCCAGCGTGCCCGCGTCCTCCACGGCGGGGTCGCTGCGAAAGCGTAGCAGTCGGGCGTCGAGATTCTCGCCGGCCATGCGGCGGGCATCGTACCAGCTCGGGCGACGGATTGGGGGAATATGCGCCCGATTCAACCTTCGAGCGAACGCCCCCTCAGTCCGGATCCTCGATGCGCCAAACTCCGTCTTCCCGCACGAACTGCACGGTGTAGCTGTCGCCGTACGTCATGGTGGCGCGGTCGCCGACCACCTCGATGGGCCGGTCCAGGTTGGCCCGGAGGTTGGCCACGAGGCGCTCGACTTCCTCGCGCCCTTCTCCCTCGAAAGCCTCGCGCATCCGCTCCACGGTCATGCCCTCGCGGTCCGCCTCGGGCACGAAGCGGAGCACCACCTCGTAGCGGCGACGCTCCATGGCGCGGACGAAGGACCGCAAGGCCGCCCGAGGGGTGGATTGGTCGTAAAAGTTCACCACGTCGCCGGCCACCCGCCAGCGGCCGTCCTCCCACACGAGATCGAGGGCGTCCCCGTCGGGGAACGGGATCCGGGCGGTGATCTCCTCCGTGTCGCCGGCCTCGGCCAACATCGCGCTGAGCTCGCGGGCCTCCTCGGGGTAGGTGCGAAGGTGGCGCTCGAAGTCCTCCAGGGACACGCGGCGCCGGTAGCTCTCGCCCATGAGCGCATAGGCTGCAGCGTACCGGCCCCTATCGAGGGCCTCGGCGAAGCGGTGGACGGTGGCCTCCGGCGAGCGGTGGCGGGCGGCGCAGGCCGACAGCAGCAGGGCGACGAGGGTCCAGCGCATCGGCCGCTCTTGTAGCACAGCGGCAACGGCAACGGCGCTCAGCGGCGCCGGGACCGCTCGCCAGGCTCGAGGATCGTGAACTCCACACGGCGGTTGAGCGCTCGCCCCTCCGGCGAATCGTTGGGAGCCACCGGGTTCTGTGAGCCATAGCCGACGTACTCGAGGCGCGAGCGGGGCACGCCCTTCGTGGTGAGGTACTCGACGACCGAACGAGCGCGACGGTAGCTCAGGTCGAGATTGTACTGGGGGTTGCCTTGGTCGTCGGTGTAGCCCTCGACGCGGATGCGTCGGCCCGCCGGCAGCTCCCCGATAACCTCCGCGACTTGGTCGAGGAGCGGTCGGCTGACGGGTCGGATCACGTCCGTGTCGAAGTCGAAGTAGATCCGCTCGCTGATAAGGATGCGGGTGTCCGTAACTGTGACGCTCGCGGCCTCGGGCCCGGGCTCGGGGCATCCGTCCTCGTCCTGGTAGTCGTCCCGGTCCTCGGGTTGGTTCGGACAGGCGTCGGCTCCGTCCAGCACCCCGTCCTCGTCGTTGTCGGCCTCCGGACAGCCGTCGGCGTCCTGGTACCCGTCCCGGTCTTCGGAGGCCAGAGGGCACCGGTCGTCGGCGTCCGACACGCCATCGGCGTCGTTGTCATGGTCCGGGCAACCGTCGGCGTCGAGGAAGCCGTCCTGGTCCTCGGCGTCGTTGGGGCACTCGTCGACGGAGTCCTCGAGGCCGTCGGCGTCGTTGTCGAGGTCGGCGCAAAAGTCGCCGTCCTCGAAGCCATCGTAGTCCTCCGGGCCGGCCGCGCAGGGTTCGCGCTCGCTGGCGTAACGCAACACCAAAAAGCCGCGCACCTTCGGGGCTCCCCACCCCGGGAGCAGCCCCGTGCCGGCGCCCACATCCACCGTCAAGCCGTCGGTCAGCAGCAGGCGCGCGCCCAGATCGGCCTCCGCCGGGTTCTCGTCCGCGCCGAAGCTGTCCCCGGCGAAACCGAGCCTGGCCTGGGCCTCCCCGACGAGCTGGACCCGCTCGTGCACCGCCACGCGCAGACCGACCGCCAGATGGAGCTCGTCGTCCCACTCGAAAGCGCCCACGCGCACCTGCCTCCGAAAGTGCCACGCCGCGCTCGCGCCGAGGGTGACGACGCCCCGCTCGAGGGCGAAAACGAGCTCGGGGGCGGCGGTCCAGTAGTCCGTGCCCACGAAGCGGTCGCCGTCCCCGGTCGGGAGCGAGACGACAATCCTCGACGCGAGGGCGACGTCTCCCCGGAGCAGGGGCACCTTCATCATCAGGCGCAGGTCCCCGAGGGTGGCCCGCGTGCTGTAGTCCAGCTCGAAGGGGAAGGGGTCGGCGGCCGCCTTCGAGAGCACCAAGGGCACCGCCACCCCGAGCTCGAGCCACTCGAAGAGGCCGAGGGAAGCCAGCAGCTCCGCGTCGAGGCGCCAGGGCACCACATCGGTCCCGTCCGACGAGCGGGCGAACACACCGCTGGCCCCGTTGACATGGAGCCCGAGCACGTAGCTCAGGTGCCGCGGCACCTGCGGGCGGTCGATGGTGAAGGTGGTGCCGGGCGACGGGCTGGGACCAAAGAGCTGGGTGTCGAACTGGTCCGACTGCGCCTGCGCCCCGCTCGCGCACGCCCACGCGCAAAGCAGACCCAGGAGCGCCCTGACGCGACCAAGCAAGCCAAACCTCACCGCTCCAGCCTACCAGCTTCTGGGCGCCGGCTGGCGAACCCGGGGAAATACTCGTTCGGCCGGCGGCCCCGACGCCGTATACTGCGCGGCCCATGCTGTACGTCGCGTGCTCGGGCTTTCCGGTACCGGTCAGCCGCTACTGGTCCCTCTTCCCCGCCGTCGAGATCTCCGACACTCGCCTGGCCATCCCCGGCGCCGGCAGCGTCCGCCGGTGGCTGCGGGAGTCCCCCGATGGTTTCGCCTTCACGGCCTTGGCCCCCAAAGAGGTCGGCGAGAGCGGTTTCAAGAAGACAAAGGACAACCAGGCTCGTATCGAGGCCTTCGCCGCGTTTGCCGAAAAGCTCGGCGCCCGAGCGGTCGTCTTCCAGGCGCCGGAGGATTTCAAGGCGAGCAAGGCGAACAAGGCGGCCATCAAGGCCTTCCTGGGCTGGTTGCCGAAGCTGCCGCGGATCGTCTTGGACCTCCCCGCCTGGAAACCGAAGGATGTCGCGGCGGCGGCGGGCAACGAGCCCGTGGTCGTCGCCTACGATCCCCTGAACGACGCATCGCCCCCGGCCGCGGACTTCGTCTACCTGCGGCTCCCGGGCCCCGCCGGTCACCGCTCTCGCTACGACGAAGAGTCCGTCGAGGCCATCGTTGCGCACTGCAGGAGCCTGGACGCGGAAGAAGGCTTCTGTGTGTTCCGCAACATCGACATGCAGGCCAACGCATCCGCCGTGCTCAAGGAGCTGGGAGGATGAGCGCACAGGAGCACCTCGAATCGATCGTCGACGCCGAGCGGGCGCTCCGGGCCGCCGAAGCCAAGCTCATGGCCGAACCCCCCGAAGCGATCGAGGCCACCCTGAGCGCCGCGGTCGCGGAGGCTCGGGAGCTGTCGGACCGACCCGAGGCCTGCCTCCGATTGGAGCGCCTCGCCGACCTCTGTGCCCAGCTCCCGGGGCCTGCGATGGCCGACGCGCTGATCGCCATCTTGGACGCGCCCGAGCCGCAGGTCCGGGTCGTCGCCGGCGAAGCCCTCCTCGACGTCGCCTACGACTACTACGCCGAGGTGGCCCGCGCCATCGAGCGCGCCCTGGACGAGGGCGCGGCGGTGCGCGCCCTCAGCGAGCTGCCCTTTCTTCTCGTGGAGGTTGGCGAACCCAGCGCGCCGAAGCTCCTGAAGCGCTTCCTCCAGCACCCGTCCGGCCAGGTCGTGGCCGCCGCGATCGAAGCCGCCGTCGAGCTCGCCGACCCAGCTCTCGCGCCGGCCCTCGCCGCGCTCGCGGGGGACACTCGCGACGCCTCCCTCGACGAATTCGAAGGCCCGATCACCGTCGGCGATCTCGCCGAGCACGCCCGGCAGGCGCTGAGCGTCGAGGAGCCGTGAGGCTCCCGTGAGCGGGCCGAGGCGGCGACGCGCCAGCTCCCAGCAGGAGGCCCGTGTCGTGGAGGCCGTCGTCGTCCCACGCTACGACGCCCACTTCCTCCGCCTGGTGCTGGACGAGCTGCCCCCCAACGCGCGCACGGTCCTCGACGTCGGCTGCGGCACGGGCCACAGCGCGCGCAAGCTCCTCGAGCGCAACGCCGGGTGTCGCGTCATCGCCATCGACGAAGACGAGGGCCTCATCGACGTCGCGCGCCGACGAGCCTGGAAGGAGATCGGCAAGCGGCTCTTCTTCAAGCTCGAGAGCGTCGACTCCCTCTCCTTTGGGGACGGGGTCTTTGACGCGGTGGTGGCCAACCTCGCCTTCGAACACTTCGGGGACCCGCCGCGGGCCTTGCGAGAGCTGCGTCGCGTCCTCGCCCCCGGCGGGCCGCTGCTGCTGACCACTCCTCTACGAGACACCTTCGTGGAGGTCTTCGACATGCTCCGCGAGCACGCCGTGGCGCTTTCGGACGACGCTCTGCTCGCACGGATCGAAGCGGAGGTCGCCCGCGACCCAACCCCCGAAGAGCTCGCCGCCGCGGTGCGCGCCGCGGGCTTCCGCGAGGCGCGGGTGCGGCAGGACGCCTTTCGCCTCTCGTTTCGCGACGTAGGCGAGCTCTTCGGCGACCGACTCGTGGAGAAGGTCGCGCTCCCACGCTGGCGGGGAGCCTGCGGCGACGCGGCCGAGGCCGCCCTCCCCTCCGCGGCGCGTGCCTTGGAGACCTATTTCGCCGGCGGGCCGCTGAGCCTCACGATCCACGCCGGCGCCGTCATCGCCCGTTGACCGCGCTCCGGTCGCCTCAGCCTCCCTCGCCGATGTCCGGGCAGCCCTCACCGGCCACGCTCGGGATGACGATCTGCACGACCGTCTCACGCAGCCGGGTCACTCCGTCGCCTCGCAGCACCACCGTCAGGTAGTACGACTGCGGCTCGGGCCCACGCTCGAAGCGCTCGTTGGCGAGCGCCACGCGGAAGCGCACGAGCGTCCCGGGACGGACCGCTTCGTAGCGATCGCCAAGGTCCGTGGCGCCGCTTCGCGGGGTCGCCCCCGCCGTCGCCACCCCTGTGACGAACTCGAGCGCGTCCACCTCGTCGAAGGGCCAGTCTTCGACGAGCACGTCGACATCGATCGGCGTCTCTTCGACCAGTGTGCGCACCACGTCGATCACGCCCGTGTCGAGACGCTCGCCGCCCGTGCCGATGTCGACCCAGATGGGCTCCCCGTCTTCGCCCACCGCGCCGGTGTCTCGGGCGATGCTCTGCAGGTGCTGCACGGCGAGCGCACCACCGAAGACGCCACCGCTGTAAAGCCCTAGCACCTTGGCGCCAATGGCGCGCAGCTCGGCGACGGCCTGGGCGTAGGTGGCGGGCGGCGGTGAGATGCCCGCGTAGGGGTTCGCGCCCCCGGGACCGTTGTGGAACTCGGCGTCCGTGAAGAGCAGAACGATGCGCGAGCCAGCGGCGCGGAAGCAGGGGTAACCGACGGTCCCGGCAGGACAGCGGGCCGGCGGCACGAAGCGCCCGAGCCCCGAACCGGAGGCCGCCTGCGAGAGCGCCTCCACCTGGCTCTCCGGCAGATCGCCTCCGCTGAGAACTCGCAAACGATCGACGCCGCGCTGCGCCTCGGCCAGCGCACCGGTGCTCGCCTGAACCAGCCGGAAGGGGACGTCGCGCCGGTCGCCGTAGGAGCCGGCGGGAAAGTCGGCGAACTCGGCCACGGCGAGGTGCACGTCCGCGATGGCGTCCGTCAAGCCAGGCGCGATGACGTCACGGAGGGTGGCGCGGATACGCTCGATCTCTTCCGTCATGCTGCCGGTGACATCGACGAGGAAGAGCACGTCCGCTGTCGAAATCCGAGCCAGGAAGCTCACATCCACGAACGCCGGCGGCTCCTCCGGGGGAAGCTCCACGCAGAGATCCGGTGGCGGCGGCGGCACCGCCCCATCGGGCGGGACACGCGCGTCCACCCCCGCGTCGCTGGCGTCGCTGGCGTCGAAGCCCCCGTCAAGAGGCTCGGGCACCGGGAGCCCTGTCTTCGCACCGCAAGCCAGGAGGGCGAACAGGAGCAGAGTCTTGAGCGTCGGTCGCATCGGGGCAGTCCTCTCACCAGGAGCCTAACGCAACCCGCGTGCCATGGTCGTGACCGGACCGACGGCCCGCTAAGGTGCTCTTGGCCCCGAAGCGCGCCAAAAGGCTGCGGCTCGGATTGCCCGGGCTGTGCCTCGACGTGCCACCTGACGAACCCCAGCCCCACGGACGAGGCCGCATCCGCTTGCGACGCGGCTCATGACGGGAACGAGCGCACTGCCGCGTGGGGAGCTACCCTGTCCGAGCCTGAGGGAACCGAGATAGCGTGAGGGAGCGGAGATGAGGACGGCGACGGCGGTGATGTGGGCCTCGTTCGCACTGGCCGCCATGGGCTGTGGGGATCCAGGCGACGAAGACGGCCCGGTCGCACGGGATGGGGCCGCGCCGGTCGATGGGGGCGGTCGCGACGCCGGCCCAGGCGATGGTGACGCGAGCACCGACGCGCAGGCCGACGCGAGGGACGCGGGCGCCGACGCGCGGACCGACGCAGCCGCCGCCGACGCGCGAACCGACACGGGCATGGCCGATGCGAGCACGGCCGCGGACGCCGACGCGCGGACCGACGCAGCCGCCGCCGACGCGCGAACCGACACGGGCATGGCCGATGCGAGCACGGCCGCGGACGCGGGCCCGCCGGACGGGGGGAGCTGCAACGAATCGGCGATCCGCTACGCGGCGCTCGCCTCCGGTCCCCTGATGGAAGGGACGCTCTGCGACGAGGTGTGGGTCTGCCTGAGGGATCCCTCCCAGGCGGCGAGCATCCTGGCGGCCTCGCCGCGCTTTGTCTGCGACGGACCGCCCGGGTCGGGATGCTCGGGCGGCCGGTGCTTTTACCGGAATCCTGGCGGCCCCGGCCTGATCGACGCCAGTGAGCTGGCGGAGATCTGCGCGGTCACCCGCGTGACGCCGACGCCCGAGGTCGTCTGCATCGTCTACGGGCCGTAGCAGCCCGCCTCCCACCGACCGCGATCCATTGCGGTCGCGACGGTGCCCCTGCGTGATGCGGCACCCTCGAACCACGGCCTCAGAGCGACTCGCAGGAGCCCCCGTCGTCGCCGGGAATGATGAGGAGCACCTCGCGGCGGTCGATCCGACTGCGCCGGAACGCACGGAAGACGACCCGTGCGCGAACGGCCAAGGTCTCGGTCGACGGCGGCGCCGCGGCGGCGTCCAGGACGAGCTCGAAGGTGAGCACCGTCCCGGGCCGCACGCCCACGAAGCGGTCCGCCTCGACGGCCGCCACCCCGTCCGGGGGCGACGCGCTGCGCGGACGCACCTGACGGACCAAGAGCGTCGCGTCGATCGCGTCGCCAGGAACATCTTGAACGATGGCGTCGATATCGAGAGGCGTTCCGTCGGCGAGCTGCTGGACGGCCTCGACGATCCTGCCACCGAGCCCCCCGCCGCGGGATCCGATGTCGAAGGCAAGCGGACCGCCCGCACCGTTGACGGCGCCGGTGGCCAGCGCCGCCGCGCGCAGATCCGGCATCGGCGAGAGGGAAAAGGCGTCCCGCGCACCCAGACCGATCAACTTCGCCTCCAGCGCGACGAGGGCCCGACGCGTCTGTTCCCACGTATGAGGCCCCTCGAAAGCATAGGCGCCCATCCCTGTGGGCCCGTTGTTCATCGGGGCGTCGGTGATGACCATCACGACGGGGAGCGCGTCCCGTCGAAAACACGCGCCGCCGGAACCCCCGCTCGGACAGCCCGCCGACGGCGGGATGAAGGGCTCGAGCCCTTCGCCGGTCGCGACCTGGTAGAGCCCCTCGACCTGAGCCTCGGGCTCGTCGAGGTTGTCCCAGGTCGGCAGGCGCTCCAGGGCGCTCTGCACCCGCAGCGCGTCCGTCGTGATGGGCGCGCGCAGGTCGTAGGGCTGCACCGGCGGCAAGCCGTGGGGAAGCACGGGGAACTCACCGGTGAGGGCGACCCCGAAGGCCGCGTCTGGGATCGCACCGCGGATGCCGGGCACCACGACGTCCACCAGCCGCCGCCGGATCGTCTCGATCTCGTCGAGCATGCTGGCGGTGGCATCGAGGACGAACATCACGTCGACGACGGCGAGGCGCGCGGGCACCGCGAGGCGGACCTCCACCGGGCCCGCGTCCCTCGGCACCTCCACGCACAGCGGGGGCGGCGGCCCGGCGTCCACGCCCGCGTCCATGCCCGCGTCGACTCCCACGTCCACGTCCGCGTCGGGTACGTAGAGCCCCGTCTTGGCGCCGCAGGCGAGGAGCAGCGTGAGGAAGGAGGCGGTCAGAAGGTCTCGCATCCCGCCCCGTCCGTACCCGGAACGACGATGTCGATGAACCGTCGGTCGAGCCGACGCCGCGCGTCCCCACGGAAGATCACCTCCAGCCGCACCCGCCTGGGCCGGGGACCGGGAACGACCGCCCCGTTGCGGAGCGTGATCTGCCAGGTGAGGAGGGTCCCCGCCCGAGCCTCCCGAAACACTCCCGCGTCCCGGTCGATGCGGCCCACCCCCTCCGGTGGCGTCGCCGCGAGCGGCACGATCCCCTCGACCAGCTCGAGGGCATCGATGCCGTCGGTGGCGTCGCCGTCCAACAGGACGGCGTCGATGTCTTGCTCGACGGTGCTGGCGAAGGTCTCGATCGCGCTGACGACCTGCGTCCCCAGCCGCTGCCCCCGCCTGCCGATGTCGTAGACGGGCACCTCGCCGGTGTCGGACAGCGCCGTATCGCGGGCGAGCCGCCGCATGTCGGGGGACGCGACCCCGTCCCCGGAGTCGAACCCAATGACCACCATGCCCAAGGCGTTGAGGGCTCGCACGGCCTGCTCGTAGGTTGCCGGCGCGGGGACGATCTCCGGACCGTAGGGGAAGGTGCCCCCGGGGCCGTTGTGGAACCGCGCGTCGGTGAAGAGCAAGACGATGGGCAACGCGTCGCGACGCACGCAGGCGTACCCCACCCCGCCCATGGGACAGCCCGCCGACGGTGGCACGTAGGAGCCCCGCCCGGCGCCGGTCGCGAGCTGATAGAGCGCCTCGACCTGGCTCTCGCGAAGATCCCCCCCATCGCCGAGCTCAATAGTGTTCACCGCCGCCTGAACCTGCGCGATGTCGTCGGTCATGGGCAGGCGCAGCTCGAACGGTTTGTCGCCGGCGGCCGCCGAGCCGTACTCGCCGACGGGGAAGTCGGCGAAGGTCGCGACCGCCAGCCGCGCGTCGGGGATCGCGGCATCGATGGCAGGAGAGAGCTGGTCCCGCAGGCGGCTGCGGATACGGTCGATCTCCTCGCCCATCGACGCGGTCACATCGATCAGGAAGGTGATGTCGGCCGCCCCGATCTGGGCCTCGACCTGGAGGTCGACCTCGACGGGCCCACCGTCGAAGGGCACCTCGACACAAGGCACGTCCATCGCCGCATCCGTCGGCGCGTCGACGCCCGCGTCCATGAGCCCGGCATCCTCCCCACCGTCCGGCACGTAGAGCCCCGTCTTCGCACCGCAGCCCGCACCGAGCGCCGAGGCGACGAGGAACGCGAAACCGCGAGAGAGGTGCATCGGGTCGATCGTAGCCGCCCCCCCGACCGGGGTCGAGCCCGGGAGGCGCGCTCAGCTACGGACGAGCACGAACCACGCGGGAAGCCAACGGCCGGCCTTCTGCGCTCGCCCAATGCTCACGTGCCGTGAGACCTTCCGGAGGACGTCCTGCGTGCCGTAGTACACGAAGCGCGAGAGGCGCGCGGAGTTCGGCAAGACCGGCGGCCATCCCGAGAGCCCCGCGGGCGGCACCCGCAGGTAGTCCACCCGCACCTCACCAGGGCGCGAGTGAGGGTACGCCACGTAGTAGCCAGGCCCGACCAACGTCTGGAGCAAAGGGCTGGTGCGGTTGTAGCCCCACAGCTCCCCTTCGAAGGGCTCCGGTCGCGTGAAGACCTTCGCGAAACGTCGGAACGCCGGCAGCGTGTTGCGCCCCTCGTGCGGCACCTCGGTCTCGGCCGGCGCCTCCGGAGGCACGAGGTCATCCAAGCCGAGGGGCGCCCACCCGTCGGCGGCGTCGAAGAGTCGCCGCTGAGCCTGGCGCCCCAGTTCGAGGACCTCGCGCCGGCGCCGGCCGGCGTCGAGCTCGTCGAGGTAGGTCGAGACGGCGTGCATGTCCACGGTCCCGGACGACAACAGCTCCTGAAGGCGGCTCATGGGGAACTCTATGGCCGGACGTCCCCTCCGGTTCAACCAAGAGCTGCCGCCACGCCTCAGGAGGGACGACGCCAGGTCGCACGACGCCGGGCCGCCCGCGCGCGCGCCTTGTCGCGAGAGAAGAGATCGACGTAGTCGATGGCGATGCGATCGATGGGTGCGGGGTCGCCGAGCTCGCCAAGATGACGCCCGAGCGCATCCGCGAAGCGCCGGAGCACCGGCGCGGCGGAGGCGAACTCGGACGGCTCGGCCTTCCGCGCCTCCTCGATGTAGCGCTGGGCGACCTCCCGACCAACATAGCGACGGCGCCCAAGGTCCCGAACGGAAGCGGTCAGGGCGGCGTCGCCGAAGTCGTGGCGGATGACGAGGTCGGCTGCGACTCGCAGAGCCGCCGGCGTCTCCAGGAGCCCGTCCTGGAGAAGCACCGTCGCCGGCTGGAAGTAGTTGTGGAAGGGGCACACACGCATCCCGAACTCGCTGAACACCTCCGGCGGCGACATGCGATCGAGGTGGATGAAGATGCGCCGGACGGCGTCGCGGCGAGGCAAGCGGCTGGCGAGGCGCACAATGCGCGGGATCTCGTCACGGTAGACGCGGGCGCGCTCGAGCACGGCCATCAAGGTCTCGGTGCCGACGCGCCCCGCGCACAGATCGGCGTAAATCGAGTAGATGAACGCGTCCGCCTCCGCATCGTCCCCGAAGAGCACCTCGTCGGTGTCGGGCTCGGCGTCGATCCGCGCCTCGAGGAGCGCCAAGAGCTTGTAGGACACCTGATCTTTCAGGAAGCGAACCTTGCCGCGGAGCAGCTTGCGCAGGCTCGGCTTGAGCGTGAACGAGTCCCACTGGATCCCATCCAGACGCAGCTTGGCCTCCAGCACGCGCCGCATCTGCTCCGGCGAACCGCTGAGGATCGAGACGCCCGCCGGTCCGGTCGCACGGATCTCGCGCAGGAGCGCGCTGGCGCCGGGCACGGTGCGCTTGTCGCCGGGACCTTCGAGCGCGGTCTTGACGAGCTGACGCACCGTGTCGAACTCCGTTCGCAGATACGTCTTGTCGAGGTCCCAGCGATAGATCGTGCGGCTGGGGCGGGCGGCGTCCACCGGCGCACGATAGCGCAGTGGGCCAGCCCTCGGGGCTCGGAGATCCGCCCCGGGACGGCGCGCGGCTTCGGACCGGGCGTTCGCAGCCCGCCCCCACCGCTCTCCAGGCAGCTCGCGCCTCGTGCCTCGCGGATCCTCGAGGTTTCCGCGCCTCGGCTGCGTCGCGCAGGGCATCCTCGCGATCCATCGCGGTCGGTGCTGGAGCGGGCGGTCAGCGCACCCGCCGATGGCCATGCACGCCGACGAGCCGGGTCGTGTCTACCTTGAGCCCGAGCAGAAGCGTGAAGAGGCGTCGCGCCGTGGCGTGATCGATCTTCAGGGGGCGGCAGAGCCGCACGAGAACCCGGCCTGCGCGGTCATGGGTCGCCTTCTTGGCCATGTCCAGCGCCTCGAGCCGCGCGATCCCTCCGTGAGCGTCCGCTTTGGCGATCTGCCGGACGATGTCCACGTACTCGGTGACGAGCTCCGCGAGGGCGTCGTGCGGGATCTCCACGGCGGCCACCGGCGCTCCGGCGCCGTCTCGAGCTTCGAGGCGCGTGCCCTGCTCGCCGACGGTGACCTCGAGCACGCGTGCGTCGTCGCGAATCACCGTCTCGCCGGGCAAGAGCATCTCGCGGATGGCCGCGTCCCACTCCAGCCGCCGGGCCTCCGTGCCGCCAGCCCAGGTCCGCGGATCGATCTCGATGCGTTCCAGCATGCTGGGGCGAGCTTATCCGCTGCGGCCCGGACCCGCGACAGCCCGCGCTCGTCATGGAGGACGCAGCCTCGACCTGGAGCGGGCGTCGCTCGGAGCGAAAGCTATGCTTGGGCCATGGTCGTCCTCGTCGGTCTAGGCCAGCTCGGCTCCGTCTTCGCCCATGGGCTGCTCCGCTGCGGGCACACGATCGTCCCGGTCAACCGGGGCGACGACCTGGAGGCCGCGGCCGCCAAGGCTCCCGAGCCCGAGCTCGTGCTCGTCACCGTCGGCGAGAAGGACCTCGACCCGCTCCTGGCCGCGCTGCCGCCGGCCTTCGGCGACGCCGTCGGCCTCGTCCAAAACGGCCTGCTGCCCCCGGACTGGGCCAAGCACGGCTTGCAGCGCCCCACGGTGGCGGTGGTCTGGTTCGAAAAGAAGAAAGACATCCCACCCACCCCTATCCTGCCCACCCCCGTCGCGGGCCCCAAGGCACCGCTGCTCGTGGATGCGATGAAGGCGCTCGACCTCCCCGCCGAGGTCATCGACGAAGCAGCCCTGCCCCAAGCGCTCGTCCTCAAGAACGTCTACATCCGCGCTTTCAACCTCGCAGCCCTCGCCCCAGGCGTCGACCCCGCCGTCACCGTGGGCGCGCTGTGGAGCGAGCGGCGAGCTCTGGTGGACGCCCTCGTCCGGGACGCCATCCGCCTCGAGGAAGCGCGCCTGGGAAGACCGGTGGACGCGGCCGCAGTGACGCGGGGGCTAGAGCGCGCGGTGGAGGCCGACCCGAGCCATCGCGCCCGCGGCCGGAGCGCGCCAGCGAGGCTCGAACGAGCGCTGCGGCTGGCGGCCGAGCACGGGCTCTCGGTGCCGTCCATCGAGGCGCTCGCGGGCTGAGCGCGCTATGCTGCCGCCGCATGTGCAGGCTCTTCGGTTTCCGCAGCGTCATCCCGAGCCAGGTCCACCGCTCCCTCGTCGACGCGGAGAACGCCCTGGGCATCCAGAGCACGAACCACCCGGACGGATGGGGCGTCGCCTACTACGTCGAGGGCACACCCCACGTGACCCGCAGCCCCGCCACCGCCCTGAGCGACCAGCTCTTCCAGAAGGTCAGCGGGGTGGTCGCCTCCGAGACGGTCCTGGCCCACGTACGCAAAGCGACGGTCGGCGACAAGTCCGTACTCAACTGCCATCCGTTTCAGTACGGCCGCTGGGTGATGGCCCACAACGGCGAGATCCGCGACTTCGCCTCCCATCGCGACAAGCTCCTGGCCCAGATCGCGCCCCGCCTTCGCCGCTACGTGCTCGGCGATACGGACAGCGAGGTCATCTTCTTCCTGTTTCTATCGCTCCTCGCACAGCATGGCCCCCTCAGCAGCCGCCATGGCATCGAACCGGTGATGGCCTGCCTCCGCGACACGGTCCGCACCATCCGCGAGCTCTGCGATGGCGAGAGCGACGAGAGCAAGGCGCTGCTCACCATCCTCGTCACCGACGGGACGACGATGGCGGGAGTCCGCAGCGGCAAGGAGCTGTTCTGGTCGAGCTACAAGAAACGCTGCTCCGACCGCGACCGCTGCCCGAGCCTTGCGCCGCAGTGCGAGGCCCCCACCACGACCGGCTTCGTCAACCACCTGATCTTCTCGAGCGAGCCGCTCCAGGGCGAGAACATTTGGCTCGACTTGCGGGAAGGGGAGCTGCTCGGCGTCGATTGGCGCATGCAGCTTCACCGCGCCTCCCTGGACCAGACGCGGCTACGGATCGTCGCGGGTTGAGGTCCGCCGGAGCTCAAGGGCGCTCGAGCCAGCCCTGTAGCCCGCTCAGGTCCTGCGCGGCCATCGCGTCGAGGAGCGCCTCGGGCTCGGCGGCGTGGACCCAAAGCCCGCGGTGGACGGGACGGATGAACCCGACCTCGCTCGCGTGCCGCGCGAAGGCGAGGAGGTGGTCGAAGTAGCCGCGCACGTTGAGCAAGCCCGTGGGCTTCTTGTGGTAACCGAGCTGGTTCCAGGTCGTGACCTCGGCCAGCTCGTCGAGGGTCCCGAACCCGCCGGGCATGGCGACGAACCCATCGGACAGCGACGCCATGACCATCTTCCGCGCATGCATGCTGTCGACCACGATCTTCTCGCTGAGCCCCTCGTGCCCGACCTCGAGGGCTTCGAGCTTGTGCGGGATGACCCCGATGACCTCTCCGCCGCCGGCGAGGGCGGCGTCGGCGCAGATCCCCATGAGCCCAACCTTGCCCCCGCCATAGACCATGCCGATGCCGCGCGTCGCCAGCAGGCGCCCAAGCTCACGGGCGGCGTCGCGATAGACCTCGCCGACGTCG
>JALVDI010000336.1 GCA_027009115.1 Polyangiaceae bacterium
CGTCGGACGTTCACTGGATCTATTTTCCGCAGCGCGAGCTCTCGTTCTATCGGACCGGGTTTTACGACAACATCTTTGGGAGCGACCGAATGAGCATGTACGTCGAGTTGGGTCGTCCCCGCGGCTTTCAGGTGAGCGCCGAGTCCATCGAGGCGACCCTCGGGACAGTGCTCGCGGACCTCGAAAGGGCCGGCCTCGTCAACGGACACCGGCTGGTGAGCTGGCACCACGTGCTCTTGGACCCGGCGTACGTGCACATCACCCGGGCGAGCAACGCCGACGTCGAGGCCAAGAAGCGGGCGCTCGCTACCCGAGGAGTCTTCAGCATCGGTCGCTACGGTTCGTGGACCTACTGCTCGATCGAGGACAACATCGTCGAGGCCCGGGCGCTGGCGGAGGCCTGCAACGCCGTGGCGCGCTGATCGGAAGCCGCCGGCGATCGCACGGGGAGCCGCTGGGGGAGTCTCAGGTCTCCGAACGGGAGGCCCGGTCGGGCCGCGAGGCCGAGAGGGACGGCGCCGCCGGCAGCACGAGGAGGTGGTCGATCTCGAGGCGGGCGCTCCCTTCGGTTCGGAGGACGGCTCGCCGCGGCGCCGCCGGCAGCTTGAAGCGCGCGGTGGACCACTCCCCATCGAAGGTCACGGTGTGGGAGCGATCGTCGAGGGTGAGCTCGACGCGGGTAGGGGCCCCTGCGTCCGCTCGGCGGGCGCGGAAGACGACCACCACCTCGCCGTCGGCCCGTGGCAGGCGAAGCGGCAGCGGCACCGTCGACGCCGCCGTCGTGCAGCGCGTACGGGCGAGGAAGTCCCAGTCGTGAAGCAGAGGGCCTTCTCGGCAGCCGGCGATCCCCGGGCGCCCGGCGAGTTGGCGGTTTGCGTCGACGCCTCCGATGAGGTGCTCGTCGAGCGCCCCGAGGCGGACGAGGGACTCCGTCGGCGACTCCAGGCCCGGCTGCTCGCGCGCGAGCGGAATGAGCAGCGGGAGCGCCCGGGGATCGCCGAGCTGCCCCAGGGCCTGCGCGATGGAGTCGCGAATGTGCTGGTGCGTCTCCCATCGAAGCGCCTGCGCCAACGGAGCGAACGCCCGCCGGTCGCCGAGGCGACCGAGGGCCACCACGGTCAGGTGTCGCACCCGGAAGTCCGTGAGGAGGTCGAGGAGCGGCTCCAGGGCGCGCGGGTCGCGCAGGCGACCGAGCCAGCGGACGGCTTCCTCGCGCTCGTAGGCGTCCCGGGAGACGTGAAGCGCATCGAGGAGGGCCGGCACTGCCTCGACGTCGCGGAGGCGGCCGAGAGAGACAGCGGCGCGCGTTCGGAGATCCGGGTCCTCGCTGTGGACCAGGCGGCGCAGGGCGGCCCGTGCCCGCTGGTCGTACTGCCGTCCGAGGGCGATCGCCGCCTCCGCCCGCACGAGCGCGTCGGCGGTGTCGTTCATCACCTTCAGGAGCGTCGCCGCCGAGCTCGGGTCTGCGAGCCGTGCCAAGAGCTGCGCGGCCTCGACGCGCTGCCGCTGGGGAGCGTTCTCATCGGCGAGCAGCGCGCACAAGGGCTCCACGGCTCGGCGGTCGCGCAGCCGTCCCAGAGCGAGGGCGGCTGCGCGGGGATCGTCGGCGGTGCGCAAGGCGTCGAGCCAAGCGTAAATCTCCCCTTTGAGCTCGCCGAGGAGCTCGGGGCGGTCGCCGGCGAGGTTGACGCGCTCGCGGGGATCGCGGCGCAGGTCGTAGATCTCGAAGAGGTCGAAGCGCAGGTTCGCGACGAGCTTGTACGGCCAACGCACGACCATCTTCTTGTGGGAGACGGCGCCAAATGCGGGGGGCCAGGCCTGCTCCGAGGCGAAGAGCGGGCGCAAGTCGTCGCCCTGGGGCTCGGTGAGGGGGTGGTCCGTCAACGCTCCGAGGGTCGGGGCGAGGTCGACGAGCTCGACGGGCGACTGCACGCGCCGCGGGGCGACACCCGGCACGTGAAGCAAGAGGGGGACCCGGATCTGTTCCTCGTAGAGCGTGGAGCCATGGTAGACGCCTCCATGGTCGCGGAACTCCTCGCCGTGGTCGGCGGTCACGGCGACGACCACGCTGCGCTGCAAGCGGGTCCGCACTCCTTCGAGCAGCCGCGCAAAGGCCCGGTCTACATTGCGAAGCTCGCCGTCGTAGCGGTCGATGTCGGAGGTGCCGAGCGCGGTCTCCCGGTAGGGCTCGTGCACGTCGAAGTAGTGGACCCAGAGCAAGGTCGGAGGCTCGCCGGCGGCCACGACGCGGTCGACCTCTTCGAGCGCGCGGTCCGTCAGGCGCTCGGCGGTGAGGTCCGCGTGTTCGTGGCGCGCGAAGCCAAAGGCCGATCGGTCGTAGGGGGCGAGGCGCTCGCCCTCCGTGTGAAAGATCCCTCGCGTGTAGAACGCAGCGGTGTGGTAGCCCGCCTCCCGCAGCTCCGAGGCGAGGGTCCTTTCGGGCAGCGCGTGTCCAAGCTCGACGCGCTGGTGGATGTAGTCCGAGGTCCACAGGCTGCTGAGCGAGTAACTGCTATGCGGTGCGGCGGCGTAGGCGTGCTCGAACACGAGCGCCTCTTCGGCGAAGGCGTCGAGATGTTCGCTCGTGCTTCGACCGTATCCGTAGGCACCCAGGTGGTCGGCCCGCAGCGCGTCGATGGTCACCAGCAGCAGATGGGCGTCGGGTAGCTGGGGGAGACCGTCGACGGGGATCGCTCGGGCTCGAGCCCGGGCGCGAGCGCGAGCGATCGCGCGCACCCGGTCGTCGCGAGGCTCGAGGGCGGCGAGGGCGGGGCCGAGGGCGAGCATGAGCGAGTGACTGTTGCTGGCCCGGGCGTCGTGGAGGGCGACGCGTGCGTTGGGCGACGACGGGAGGGTCGCGATCGTGGCCGCCGCCGCGACGGCCGCGAGGGCGAGCGCTCCGCGTCGCAGCGCAGTGGAAGGACGCTGGCGGCCCAGCCACAGCTTCAGCGTCAGGGCGGCGGTCAGCCACGCGCCCACGGTGAGCGCTCCGTGAAGGTACTCGTAGAGCTGAGGGAGCACGAGCTGGTCGGCTTTCGTCAGGGCGACGAAGAGTGCCGCCAGCCCGGCGACGGCGGCGCGTCGGGGGCGAGCGGAGACCGACCCGAGGCGTTCGCCGAGCCGAAGCGTTTGCCACGCGCCCGCGAGCAGCAAAGTGAGGGTGACGCCGATCGCCACCGGACGCAGGGGCACGCGGCGCATGGCTCCGCCCTGGAAGAGGGCCCACGCCACATAGCCGAGGGCCGGCGCCGCGAGCGTGGTGAGCGGGAGAGGGTGCAGCGGCTGCGGCAGGCGCCGGGAGGCTCGCCAGCCCAGCGCGAGGACCGCGCCCGCCAACGCCCCCACGGCTCCCTGCAGCGCGAGCATGCGCACGAAGACCTCGAAGCGTAGCTCCCAGGTTGGCAGCCAGAGCCACAGCGCGCCGTAGTCCGCCAGCGCGGTGGCGAGGCCCGCGAGCAGCCCGAGGGTGGCGCCGCGCTCCACGGTCTCTCGGAGCGCCGGCGAGCGGTCCGAGGCCAGGCTGGGGCGGACAGATCGGGGCGAAGGGGGCGCCGGCATGGTCGGCGCGGAGGATAGGAGGCCGCGCCTGTGCCGGCGAGCCGAAAGAGGCGGCGCTCTTCGACCGAGCAGGTCCGGCGAGTTCGGACGAGAAAGCCGGACAAAAAAGGCGGCTGCAGTTGCAGCCGCCCGGAGGCGCCGACCGGATTCGAACCGGTGAATGGAGGTTTTGCAAACCTCTGCCTTACCACTTGGCCACGGCGCCAGGGGCGCATTAGAGCGTATCTCAAGAACGATCGTCGATCGATCCGTGGACTGGGCGGGACCGCTGGCGCATCCGCGAGGGCGAGGGAATGTCGAGCATTCTCGAGGCGAGCGGATGGCGGCAGAGGGCGTGCGCAGGCCGCGAAGCGGCGACGAGGGGTCTTGAGATGCGCTCTAGGTGCCACCTGTCGGCGGCGGAGTCAAGGACCGGGGCTCGTCCCCGTTCGGAGCCCCGGTTTCCCTCAGCGGCGGGCGCGACCCTTGCCAGGTTTCTTCGTCGGCTTCTTTGCCGACTTCTTGGTGGACGCCTTGCGCGCGGTTTTGCTGGAGGAGGAGCCGCGCCCCGCGGACACGAGGTTGCCGTCGGCGTCGACGCGCAGGCCCAGCATGCGCCACGCCCGGGGATCGAAGTTGAAGGCCTTGGTGTGCCGCCGGATGACTTCGATGGCTTCTTCGTCGAGCTCGACGCGACGCGGCCTCACCCCCTGCTTGCGGAGAGTCGCCAGGGTCTCCCCGATCGCGAGCAGGTCGTTCGTCCGTTGCAGCACGTCGTGCGGTTTGAGGGGGGTGCCGTTCCGACCGTTCTTTAGCTCGTCGATGAGGCGCTGGCGTCGCTTCTCGGTGCGTCCGTCGAGGGTACGCTTCTTCGCACCGCTGGTGAGGAGCGTGTTGAGTTGGCGCGCCACCCGGCGCTTCTCGATCGCTTCCTTGCTGCCCCGGCCACCCGAGCTCTTCTTCGCGGTCTTCGTGGATTTCGTTGATCGTGCCATGGGAAGTTTGCTCTCTTTCACGGGCGAGCTTCGTTGGAGAATCTCGCGCGACAAAGACGTTTGAAGGCTTCTACCACCCGCCTACCGCAAATCGGTGAGAATTGCCAACCGTCACTTCGAGCGGCGGCGATTTTCGGGGAGGGGACGCGAGCCGACGAGGGCCGCGGGCCTCCGCCTGCGCGCTGTTGTGAGTGGGCTCACGAAGACGCTCCTTTGGGGTGCGCCCCGAACGTGGTAAAGCGCGCCCATGACGGTCTCCGAAGACAGTTTCCACAGCCGCGTGACCATCGACATCGATGGCCGCAAGGTCGATCTCTTCCGCCTCGACGCGCTCACCAAGGCCGGTGTCGGGGAGGTTTCCCGGCTCCCCTACAGCATCCGGGTGTTGCTCGAGAACCTTCTGCGCAACGAGGACGGCAAGACGGTCACACGCGACGACATCGAGGCCGTCGCGTCTTGGGATCCCAAGGCGAAGCCCTCCACGGAGATCGCGTTTCGTCCGAGTCGGGTGCTCCTGCAGGACTTCACGGGGGTTCCTGCGGTGGTCGACCTCGCGGCCATGCGCGAGCAGTTCGGTGCCATGGGCGGGGATCCCTCGCGCATCAACCCGCTGCAGCCTGCGGATCTCGTCATCGACCACAGCGTGCAAGTGGACGCCTACGGCCGGCTCCACGCTTTCGAGGAGAACGTCAAGCGGGAGTTTGAGCGCAACCGAGAACGCTATCAATTCCTGAAGTGGGGTCAGGCCGCTTTCGAGAACATGCGCGTCGTTCCCCCGGGAACGGGGATCGTGCATCAGGTGAACCTGGAGTTCTTGGCCCGGGTGGTCTTTGCCCAGGACGTCGAAGGCGGCGTCGTGGCGTATCCCGACAGCCTCGTCGGGACCGACAGCCACACCACCATGATCAACGGTCTTGGTGTGCTGGGCTGGGGCGTCGGGGGCATCGAGGCGGAGGCGGCCATGTTGGGCCAGCCGATCGCGATGCTCGTGCCGCAGGTCGTTGGTTTCAAGCTCACCGGGCGCTTGCCCGAGGGCGCGACGGCGACCGACGCGGTGCTCACGATCACCCAGATGCTTCGCGAGAAGGGTGTCGTCGGCAAGTTCGTCGAGTTCTTCGGTCCCGGCATGGAGTCGCTCTCGCTGCCGGACCGCGCAACGATCGCCAACATGGCGCCCGAGTACGGGGCGACGATGGGTTTCTTCCCCGTCGACGAGGAGACCCTCGCCTATCTCCGCTTCACCAACCGGGACGACGCCCACGTGCGGCTCGTCGAGCGGGTCCTCAAGGAGCAGGGGCTCTTCCACATGCCGGACGCTCCGGACCCGGAGTTCACCGACGTGCTGGAGCTCGATCTCGGCGACGTCGTCCCGTGCATCGCCGGGCCGAAGCGGCCGCAGGATCGCATCGCTCTCCGGGACGCGAAGGCGGCCTATCGCAAGGTCGAAGAAGGGATTGCGGCGAACCTCCCGGCGGAGGCGAAACGCTCGGCGCGGGTGACCCTCGAGCGGGATGGGGCGAGCGAGACTTTCGAGCTGAAGAACGGCGCGGTGGTCATCGCGGCGATCACCAGCTGCACGAACACCTCGAACCCGGCGGTGATGCTGGCGGCTGGGCTGCTCGCGCGCAACGCCGCGGCCCGCGGGATGAAGACGAAGCCGTGGGTGAAGACCAGCCTCGCGCCCGGCTCGCAGGTGGTCACCGAGTACCTTCGCAGCAGCGGGCTGATGGACGATCTCGAAGCGTTGCGCTTCTACCTCGTGGGCTATGGGTGCACGACCTGCATCGGGAACTCGGGGCCCCTGGACGGGCCGATCGCCAAGGCGATCGAGGACAACCACCTCATCGTCACCTCCGCGCTGAGCGGCAATCGGAACTTCGAAGGGCGCGTCAGCCCACACACCCGAGCCAACTACCTCGCGTCGCCGCCGCTGGTGGTCGCCTACGCGTTGGCGGGGACGATGGACATCGACTTCGCGAATGAGCCCATCGGCCAAGACGCCGAAGGGAAGGACGTGTTCCTCGAGGATCTCTGGCCCTCGAACCAGGAGGTGACCGAGGTGCTGCGGAGCGCCGTCACCACCGAGCAGTTCAAGGAGCGCTACGCGGAGGTCTTCCGAGGCCCCGAGCAGTGGCGCACGGTCGAGGTGCCGTCGGGCGCGACCTACACTTGGGACGAGGCCTCCACGTACATCCGCAAGCCGCCGTTCTTCGACGGAGTCGAGGCGGGGGCTCCGCCTCCCGCCCAGGACATCGAGGGCGCCCGAGTGTTGGCGCTCCTCGGCGACACGGTCACGACGGACCACATCTCGCCGGCTGGCTCGATCGCGAAGGACAGTCCGGCCGCTCGTTACCTCGAGGCTCACGGCGTCTCCCCCCGCGACTTCAACAGCTACGGCAGTCGCCGCGGCAACCACGAAGTCATGATGCGCGGGACCTTCGCGAACATCCGCCTGCGCAATCTCTTGGCTCCGGGCACGGAGGGGGGCGTCACCCGCCACCTTCCGGACGGCGAGCAGATGTCGATCTACGACGCGGCGATGAAGTACCAGCAGGAGGGTGTGCCTCTGGTGGTGATCGCGGGCAAGGAGTACGGGACCGGTTCGTCTCGCGACTGGGCCGCGAAGGGGACTTACCTGCTCGGTGTCAAAGCGGTCATTACCAAGAGTTACGAGCGCATCCACCGCAGCAACCTGATCGGCATGGGCGTGCTTCCGTTGGAGTTCCTCCCGGGGGAGGGCGCGGACACGCTGGGTCTGAGCGGCGAGGAGCTCTTTTCGATCAGCGGCATCGCCGAGGGGTTGACGCCCGCGAAGCGGCTGAAGGTCACCACCGACACCGGCAAGGCATTCGAGGTGGTTGCCCGCCTCGATAACCCGACCGAGGTGGAGTACTACCTCCACGGAGGCATTCTCCAGTACGTGCTGCGGCAGCTCGCATCCTGAGCGGCGGCGTGGCGTAGAGAACTTCGGAGGATTCGATGGCGGATGAGGCCCTAGAGAACGAGATCAAGGTGCTGATCGTCGAAGCGTTGATGCTGGAGGACGTGCAGCCAGAGGAGATCGATCCGGAGGCTCCCCTCTTCGTCGAGGGGCTGGGGCTCGACTCCATCGACGCCCTGGAGCTGGCGATCGCCATCGACAAGAAATATGGCGTGAAGATCAAGGCGGAGGACGAGAGCTCCCGCGAGGTGTTCCGCAACGTCCGCTCGCTCGCCGCCCACGTCGCGGCCACCCGTTGAGGTTTGCGGGAGGACCTCGACAGCCGCGGCCGCAGCGCCACGTCGCGGGCGCTGATGGCTCGGCAGCACCGCCCCGTCGTGGTCATCCCCACCTACGACAACCCGACGACGATCGAGGCTGTGGCCCACGGTGTGCGTGCGCGCGGCCTCGACGTGGTGGTGGTGGACGACGGCAGCGGGCCCGCGGCGCAGGGGGCTTTGGCGCGCCTCGAGGCCGAAGGCGTCCGTGTACTTCGCCGCCCCGCCAACGGGGGTAAGGGGGCAGCGGTCAAGACTGGGCTGCGCTGGGCTCTTCAGGCCGGCTACACCCACGGCCTCCAGGTCGACGCCGACGGCCAACACTCCCTCGGGGACCTCCCGCGGCTTGTGGCGGCATCTCGGGACGCTCCGGACGCCCTGGTGCTCTCGGTGCCACGTTACGACGAATCGGCCCCCCGGGTACGCCGGGTTGCGCGGCGGCTCGCGATCTTCTGGGTTCGCGTCGCGACGCTCCTCGATCGAGGCCGGGTGACCGACCCCATGTGCGGGTATCGGGTCTATCCCTTGCCGGCGACGGTCGCGCTGCTCGACGGGAGCGGCGACCGCATGGATTTCGACCCGGAGATCGCCGTGCGCTTGGTCTGGCGCGGGACCCCGGTCGTCGAGGTGCCGACGCGGGTGCGTTACTTCACGGCGGAGGAGGGGGGCGTCTCGCACTACCGTGCGCTCTCGGACAATGTGCTGGTGAGTGTGATGTATGCGCGCCTGTGCATCCTCCGCTACACGGGGTTGTGGCGGCTGCTTTGAAGCGCGGTGTGTCCGCTCCGGGTCGTGGGCGGGAGCCGCGCGGCGTGGCGGCCTCAAGAACGCCGGTTTCGGAGGGTCTGCCGACGTTCGAGGCGCCGGCCGGACCGGAGGAGCATGTTCTGGAAGGCGTTGTCCTCGCGCCAGAGGTCCCCGGCCAGGACGCTGATGAGGCCCGCGCGAAGCTCCGGGTCCGGGTCGTCGTAGAAGAAGAGGTTTTGCACGAGGGCCGTGTGGTAGAAGCTGTGGATCAGGGCCCCAAAGACGTCGTAGGCGCGCTGCATCTTTTGCTCCAGGGGCGCCAAGAGCTGCGGATCGTCCTCTCGGCCTTCGCGGAGCGCGGGGGCGAGGAGACGCGCCAGCTCGGCCGCGCCGACCATCGCAAAGGCGACGCCGGAGGAGAAGACCGGGTCGAGGAAGGCGCTGGCGTCGCCAATGCAGCCGTAGCGGAGCCCGATGGGGCGGGTATTCTTGAAGCTGTAGTCGCCGACGCGCCGTAGGGGGCCGCGCCGGGCCCCAGCGGTCAGGCGTTGCAGAAGCGGCGACGCCGCGTAGCGCTCGTCGAACCAGGCGTCGCAGACGACGCCGCGCTCGGTACTGACGAAGCCGACGCTGAGGCGCGCGTTCGGTAGCGGGATGACCCAGCCCCAGCCTTGCTCCAAGAGGAGAACCGTGATGTTCCCCGTGTCCGCGAGCTCCGCGACGGCTTCGTTGCCGAGGTCGTCGAAGTGACCCCAGACCGCGGCCACGCCGAAGCCCTCGACGCGCTCGAAGGCGCGGAGTTGCCCGCACATGAGGCGGTCGCGTCCCGTCGCGTCGACGACGAAGCGGGCGTGGATCGTCCGCCCGTCGCCTAGCTCGACGCGGGCGCCCTCGGCCGAGGTGTGGACGGCGCGGGCGCGGACCCCGTAGCGGAGGTCGGCGCCGAGCTTGCGTGCGTGCTCGGCGAGGCGATGGTCGAAGACCGAGCGTTCGACCTGAACGGCGCCTGCCGGCGCCGGGGGAAGGGCGTCACGGAACAAGAAGCGCGCGGTCTGGCCTGTGCGCTCGTCGACGAAATCCGCGCCAGCCTTGGGGATCGCCTCACCTTCGGGGGCGAAGCCGAGGGCTTCGAAGAGGGGCATCTCGGCCGGGAGCAGGGATTCGCCGATGTGCTCCCGGGGGAAGGTGTCGCGGTCGAGGAGCAGCACATCGTGCCCCGCTTTGGCCAGGAGGCCTCCGGCCGTCGCGCCCGCCGGTCCTGCCCCGAGGATCACGACCTCTCGTTCTTCGTTCATGTTCGAGCCACCACGATGGAAGTGTTGATGCCGCCGAAGGCAAAGTTGTTGGTCATCACGACCCGCGCGCGGTTGCGGCGCGCGTCGCGGAGGATGTAGTCGAGGGGCGCGCACTCGGGGTCGACGACCTCGAGGTTGCGGTTGGGGGGCAGCATTCCTTCGGCGAGCGCGCCCAGGCAGATGGCCGCTTCGATCGCGCCGCAAGCGCCCAGCGTGTGGCCGGTGAAGCCCTTGGTGCTGCTGATGGGGGTCCGGTCTCCGAAGACGCGGTAGGTCGCGACGCTCTCGCCCAGGTCGCCGACGGTCGTGGCGGTCGCGTGCGCGTTGATGTAGTCGATGTCGCTCGCGTCGAGCTGCGCGTCTTCGAGGGCGAGGCGCATGGCGGCTTCCATCCCATCGGGGGAGGGCGCCGTGATGTGCGTTCCGTCGCAGGTGGTGCCGAACCCCCGCAGCTCGCCGAGGATCGGGGCGCCACGGGCGGCTGCGTGGTCCCACGCCTCGAGCACGAGCGCTCCAGCCCCTTCGCCTACCACCAGACCGTCGCGGTCGCGGTCGAAGGGCCGAGGGCTGGCGTCGGGTCGGTCGTTGTGCTTGGTGGATGTGGCCTGGAGCACGTCGAAGACCCCCGTGGAGATGTAGTGAAGCTCCTCGGCGCCGCCGCAGATCATCACGTCCTGCATCCCGAACTTGATCGCCTCGTAGCTGTAGCCGATGGCCTGGCTCCCGGAGACGCACGCGGCGCAGGTGGTCAGCACCCGGCCTCGGATGCCGAAGTGCACTGCGAGGTTTGCCGCGCAGGTGTGCGTCGAGAACTTGAGGTAAGCGGCCGAGCCGAGCCCGAGCAGGGCGTTCGGCTGCTCGAGGGTCAGGGCGAAGCGCTCCCAGGCTTGGGTCGAGCCGTGGGTGCTGCCAAAGGCCAGGCCTGTGCGTGGGTTCCTCAACGTGTCTTCCCCGAGCCCGGAGGCGGTCAC
>JALVDI010000337.1 GCA_027009115.1 Polyangiaceae bacterium
CTTCCTGACCTTCCTGACCTTCCTGACCTCGGAGCGCGCTCTCGCACTCCTCGCCGCTCAGCACCACCGATTGGGCGCCCGAAGCCGAACGAGTCCGTCGCCGGGGCGTCGCGCCGGCGTCGCTCACCGCTTCGGGCCCGTAGGCCCGAAGGGCCTCCAGCATCGCGCCGGCGTCCGCGAAGCGCTCGGCCGGATCCTTGGCAAGGGCCCGGCGCACGACCGCCTCCAGCCCCTCGTCCACCTCGAGCCCAGGCCGGACGTCCGCGAGAGCCGGAACCGGCTCGAAGAGGTGGGCTCGCAGCAACTGGGATCGCCGGGCGTAGGGAAACGGACGCCGATCGGCCAGAAGCTCGAACAAGAGCGTGCCGGCGGCGTAGACATCGGCCCGAACATCGATGGGAGCGCCCGAGATCTGCTCTGGCGCCATGTACGCCGGCGTCCCTACGACCCGGCCTCGACGGGTCAACGTGCCTTCTTCGCTCACCTCGTCGATGGAAAGGAACTTGGCGAGGCCGAAGTCGAGGACTCGTACCTCCCCGGACGCAAGCAGGAACACATTGGCCGGCTTCAGGTCGCGGTGGACGATCGGACGCGCGTGCGCGAAGGCGAGCCCCGCGAGCACCTCGCGCATGATGTGCAGCGCCCTCTCGGGCGCGAGCGGCGCGTCCTGAAGGGCGTCCTCGAGGGTCTCGCCGGACAGCAGCTCCATCGCAATATAGGCCCGCTCCTCGACGACACCGAAATCGTCGATCGCAACGACGTTGGGATGGTCGAGCTGGGTCAGCACCCTCGCCTCACGCAGGAAGCGGCGCCGGAGCATCCCGAGGTCGGCCAAGGCGGAGTCGAGCACCTTGAAGGCGACCTCGCGGCCCTCCTTGATCGCGCGGTAGACGACACCGGTCGCGCCCCGGCCGATGCGCTTGGTCAGCGTGTAGCCCGCGATGGAAGTGCCGACCAGGTCCGCGCTCTCGCTCCCCATGACCGGGCCAGAGCATAGCAGTATGCTGGTCGCCTCCGTGCCTCCCCTCTCTCCGTCCTGCGGCTGCTCCGCCCTCGCCCTGGCCATGGTGCTCGTCGTGGAATCCCTCGTCACGCCCGCCGCCGCCCAGCGCGGTGAGGTCAGCGTCGCGGCGATGGGCGACGTGCTGCTGCACATCAAGGTCGTGGAGGCCGCGAGGACGCGCGGTTGGGATCGCGTCTTCGGAGAGCTCGGCGAGATCCTGAACGACGAGGAGATCGCACTGGCCAACCTGGAGACGCCCCTCGTCGACGATGTCCGGCCAGTCGCGACCGGCTCGCCCCCCGTGCTCGGCGCCCCCGCCGACGCCGCGGCCGCCATGGCCCGGGCGGGCCTCGACGTGCTCGGCTGCGCCAACAACCACGCCTACGACCAGCGGTCGATCGGACTGCTGCGCACCCTGCAAGCCCTCCGCGCCGCCGGCATCGAAGCCGCAGGCGCCGGTCGCGACGAGGCCTCGGCCTTCGGCCCCCGCGTCGTGCTCCGAGGGGACCTGCGCGTGGCCTTCCTCAGCTACACCGAGCGCATCAATACGGGCCCCGGGCGGCGCCCGCCGGCAGCCTACGTCGCGTGGTTCCGAGACGAGGCACGGCTGCACGCAGCGCTACGCGAGGCGAGAGCCGCCGCAGACCTCGTCGTGCTCGCGGTGCACTGGAGCCACGACTTCGTCGACCGGCCGCGCCGCGGCCAACGCCGGCGCGCACGGCGGTGGGTCGAGCTTGGCGCCGATCTCGTCGTGGGGACCGGTCCACACGTGCTGCAGGAAGTTGAGCGCGTCGCCTCACCCCGGGGCGAAGCCGTGGTCGCCTACTCCCTGGGCAACCTCGTCTCGAACCAGGGCAAGCTCTATCGCCCCGGCCGGCGTGCGAGCCCGCGCGCTCACCCGGCACTGCGCCTACCCCAGACCCGCGACGGTTTGCTGCTGCGCACGCGCTTCCGCGTCGAGGATGGCCGCGTCACGATCGCCTCCCTCCGTGGCGTGCCCTTGTGGACCGCCAACAACCACTGGGAGCGGGCGCGGGACGCGGCCATCGACTACGATATCCGCGTGCGGCGGCTCTCCCGCGCCGACACGGCGATCCAATCCGAACGGCTCCCGGCGATCCGAGCGGCGGTGGGCCCTCAGGTGGTGCTGACTCCGTGACGCGCACCCACCCCTCGTTCCTACAGGCGCCCCTCTCGTTCGCGCTCACGCTCGCGGCGTCCATGGCGGCGGCTCAACCCGCGAACGCCCCAGGAAACCACGGCCTCGCGCTCCCCTCTCGCCAGCGTTCGGCGCGACGCCGCAGGCCGCCGGTGCTCCAGACGCGCCGGGGTGCGCCGAGGCTGAGGGTCGTGGCGGCGGTGCGCACGAGCGTCCAGCCCAAGAGCGTCGAGGTCTCGCCGGACGGACGGCGCCTGTGGGTGTGCAACTTCGGGCGTGTCGACCAACACAATGTCTATGTCTACGACGCAGACACCCTCGAACAGGTCGGCACCGTCACTTTCCCCGGCAACGCCGTCGAGACGGCGTTCTCGCCGGACGGGAGGGTGGCCTACGTGTCGAACTTCCGCCGAGGCGTCGTGGAGGTCATCGACACGGCGTCGCTGGCAGTAACCGACGAGATCGAGGTCGGCGCCAACCCGAAGTTCATGGTGGTCAGCCCCGACGGGACGAGTTTGTACGTCGCGCTCTACACGCAGGAGCAGGTCGCGGTCGTCGACACCGTGGCGGGACGAGTACGCCAGCGTCTCGCGACCGGCGAGCAGCCTCGGGGCATGGCGATGCTTCCGGACGGCACGCTGCTGGTGGCGTCCTTTCGCAGCGATTTCATCCAGGTCTTTCGTGACGATCGGGAGCTGCGCCGCTTCCGGACCTGCCCCTTCCCAAGACACCTGCAAGTCACACCGGACGGGGAGCGAGTCGTGGTGACGTGCACCCTCGGCTCGATCCAGACCTACGCGGTGACGACCGGTC
>JALVDI010000338.1 GCA_027009115.1 Polyangiaceae bacterium
GATGGCGCCGATCCGGCCGTCCATCATGTCGCTGGGGGCGATGACGTCGCAGCCCGCGCGGGCTTGGGCGAGGCTTTGCCGCACGAGCACTTCGACGCTCTCGTCGTTGACGACGTAGCCGCCCTTCATGAGGCCGTCTTGGCCGTGGCTCGTGTAGGGGTCGAGGGCGACGTCGCAGATGAGCCCGAGCTGTGGCGCCGCTGCCTTGAGCGCGCGGACCGCGCGGCACACGAGGTTGTCTTCGTTGAAGCTCTCCTCGGCGCCTTCGGTCTTGAGGGCCGGGTCGACGACCGGGAAGAGCGCGAGGGCGGGGACGCCGAGCTCGGCGGCCTCCTGCGCCGCCTCGACGAGCAAATCAATGCTCAGCCGGGACACGCCGGGCATGCTCGGCACGGCCTCGCGCTCGCCCTGCCCCTCGCGCACGAACACGGGCCAGATGAGGTCGTCGACGGTCAGGGTGTTTTCTCGAACCAGGCGGCGAGACCAGTCGAAGCGCCGAACACGACGCATGCGGGTGCGAGGGAAGGCGGGCATCGGGCGCGAGCTTACAGCACATCTCAACAGCGATCGTCGATCGATCCGTAGACTGGGGACCGGTGGCGCGAGCCGAAGGAAGGCCGAGCATGCTCGAGGTGAGAGGATGGCGGCAGAGGGCGTGCGCAGGCCGCGGAGCGGCGACGAGGCGACGGCCACGACAAAAGGGGTCCGCGCGACGCGCAGACCCCTCTGGGCAGCGACCCGTAGCTGAAGGCTCAGCTCTGCGGGCCCTTGGCCTTCTTGTCTTTCTTGGCGTACCGCTTCTTGAAGCGCTCCACCCGGCCCGCGCGGTCGACCATCTTCTGTCGCCCCGTGTAGAAGGGGTGCGAGTACGAGCTGATGTCGACGCGGACGACATAGTGCTCCACACCGTCGATCTCACGGGTCTCCTTGGAGGTGAGCGTCGAGCGGGTGACGATCTCGTGCTCGTCGTCGATGAAGACAACGGGGTGATAGGCGGGGTGGATGTCGGGCTTCATGGCTTCCTCGGCTCGCGCGGTTGCTTTGCGCGCGGGGGCCGGCGTTATGGCTCGCGGCGGTCGTTCGGTCAAGGGAGCGGTGAGCCGCGCGTTCCATCGCTCGGATTCGTGGGCAAAACCGTGTCGGGCCGGCGTCACCAGCGCGGGAGGGCCGCGATGCCGTCGAACTCCCGCTCCACGCGCTCGGCCGTCTCGCCGTCGACGAACTCCAGGCGCGCCCCAAAGCTCGCCGCGAGCCGAAAGATGTGGTCGCGCAGGGGGACCTCCACCGGTTCGCCGTACTTGGCCGCGGCTTCTTTCGTGCCGGCGTAGAGGCCTGCGTCCGGCACATAGGCGATGCGCGCCTCGGTCTGCACGGGGACCACGACCACCTGCGTCCGCCCGAGCTGGATGGCCTCGACGACCTTGTCCACACCCCACAGGCCGGGGGCTTCGCGGATCTCGTCGAGGAGGCGGCTTTCGTCCCGGCGCTCGGCCGCGGTCAAGGCCTCCATCACCTGCGCGGCGTCCAGCGCCGAGCCGTCGCTCGGGTGCGGAAGGAGCGCCGCGATCTTGCGGTGGTACCGGCCCGAGAAGAGCGACGCCACCGTCGCCGTCTCGGCGGGGTCGCCGACGAGCACCAAGCGATCGATGCCGCGGGCGTCCAGGGTCTTCTCGACGAGGCCGACCAGGCGCCGGTAGAGCTTGCGTTTCCAGGCCTCGGTCTTGTTCGCCGCGGCGTCCTTCACCGAGCCTGAACGATCCGGCTGCAGCTCGCGGGCCAGGCGACCCGATCGGAGGAACTTCGCAGCCTCCCGGAGCTCTTGCCACTCGCGCTCGTCGACCTCCCCAAAGGCGTCGCTGAGCTCTTCGTGCTCTCCCAGGAAGAACTCGAACAGCCGCCACCGAGCTCCTTGAACCGTAAGCACGGCGGCGCGCTGATACTCGTCGAGGGCGAAGAGAAGGGGCTCGAGGTAGGGCTCGCCCCAGCGCGCCTCGACGCGGCCGCGGCGCAGGTCGACCACCGGCAGCGAGACTTGCAGATCGAAGCGCTCGATGAGCGTCTTGCCCCGCGCGTCCTTCGCCGCGAACAAAGCCACGGTGCGCGCCGTAGGGCGTTCGTCGTCGACGAGGTCCATCACGTCGCGATGAAGGTCGCGGTGGTCGCTCTCTTGGAGCTCGGGGATCTCGCGCAGGGCGTTCTTGACGCGGATGCGCCAGGCGCCCCCCTTGTTGTCCGGGTTTGCTGGATCGGTGTCCGCATACACGCTGAGCACCGGCGGCTCCAGCGCGGCCAGCCGCGTCTCGATCTCACGAGCTTCGTCTTTTCCAATCATCGTCTTTCGTCTCCCGAACCACCCAGTAGACACGCCCAGGGGAGGGCGCAACGCCCCCGCGCGAAATCCTCACCGGATCACTCGCCCCGAAGCAGCGCCGCAGGGGCCGGCATGAGGTTCCAGGTGATCATCGAGCGTGGCTCACTGCGCGAGTGAATGACGCTGCGGCGGGCGCGGCCGTTGACCCAGACGTAGCGGCGGATCTCACCATCGTTGTCCGAGGCCACGTAGAGCTCGTCGGTGCCGTCGCCGTCGAGGTCCGCCAGCACCGAGGCGTGCTCGAAGCCACCGGAGTCGCGGTCGATGCTCTCGATGGACCACTCGGCGCGCGGGTTCGCGCCCGGGCGGAGCAGCCACAGCCCCTTGCTGAAGCTCGCCGCGACGATCTCCTTCTTGCCGTCGCCGTCCACGTCGCCGGCGGTCAAGAAGCGCATCAGGTGGTCCCCCTCGATGCGCGCGATGACCACCCCCTGATCCGGCGGAGTGTCGGCGTCGTAGCGACGGATCTCGACGGGCTCGATCACCTCCAGGCGGCCGCCCTCCCGGCGCGTGAGCCCCTCGACGCTCACGTAGAGCTCGTCGCGTCCGTCGCCGTCGACGTCGTCGACGAGGATCTCCTTGGCGTGGCGGTTGCCGAGATCGGCCACGACGGCAGGCTCCATGCCGCGGCTGGGGACGTAGCGGACGACCTGACCCGACTGGGGCTGTCCGTTCATCGTGTTGGGTTCGCTCGGTGTCGCGTAGACCTCCAGCGTCCCGTCCCCGTCGAGGTCGCCGATCTCCACTTCGTGCACGAAGGTGTTGGGCTTCTTGTCGCTCTGCGTCACCTCGTAGCCGCCGTCCTCCTTCACCCGGATCGTGGCGAAGACGCCCTGGTCGTGGGTGGCGATGGCCAACGCCGGCCGACCGTCGCCATAGAGGTCGCCGATTTCCACGTCGCGCATTCGGTTGCGGGCGCCGCCGAAGTCCTCGGTCCAGAGGGTGGTCGCCTCCCATCCGCCGGCGCCGCGGCGCCAGAGCTTCACGAACGCACCCATGCCACCGATGGTGAGGATGCCCGGCGCCTGTCCTGGCGGCTCGAAGACCATCGCCTTGTGGAAGACGTTGCTGTCGTCGTCGGTGATGACGTCGACCTGCCATTCGCCGCCACGCCGAGTGAGGAGCTCGAGGCGCGCGGGCCGCGGCTCGACCCACTGCCCCGCGTCGTTCTGGCCGAAGGGTGAGTAGGCTACGAGCAGGCCCATGGGCAGGTCGTCGGGCAGCTCGCCGCTCCGCGCCGCTCCGCCGGCCGTGCCACCCATCGCGCTGGCGGACTCCATCGCGCTGGCGGACTCCATCGCGCTGGCGGACTCCATCGCGCTGGCCCGCTCCGTGGCCCCGCTCGCCGGTCCCTCTCCATCGTCGTCGCCGCACCCCAGGACCAGGAGCGCGACGAGCGTTGTCGTTCCGCCGAGGCCTACGCTTCGTCCGCAAAGGTTCGTCATGGCCACGCTGCTACCAACGGACAGGCGCCGAGGCAACTTCCACCCGCCCCTGTGTCATCGGCGAGACCGCCGGCGTCTCCGCCGAGAAGTTGACCGGCGGTCGTGGGCCGGCTAGCCCCAAGGGCTACGGGAGCGCCGGGGCGAACGGCCTCCCAGTCCCCCGCCAGGGCGAAGACGCGAGGGAGCGAGATGACTGAAGAGACGAGCGATCCGTCGCGCGAGCACGAGACGGTCCGGGTCGGGAGCGAGCCCCCGAGCTGGAAGCGGTGGCTTCGAATCGGCCTGAAGGTCGCCTTCGCGGTGGGCGCCTACTGGCTCATCTTCCGCAAGATCCTCGGTCGGGAGGGTGCTGCGGACCTCTGGGCGCGGCTGTCGGAGATCTCGTGGGGATGGGTCCTCGCGGGCATCGGCATGCAGCTGACGGCGATCGCCTTCGCGACGCTGCGGTGGCGCACTCTGCTGCGCGGTCAGGGCATCCGTCCGTCGTGGGGGTTTCTGGCCGGATCGATCATGATCGCGCGCTTCTTCGGAGCGTTTACCCCCGGTGGGTTTACTGGTTTTGGCGGCTGGCGCATCTACGACGTCGCCAAGCACACCGGCAAGCTGGCGCGCGCGACGGCCACGATCGGCGTCGAGACCTTCCTCGGCCAGGCCGCCATGGGCGTGGTCGTCATCGTCGGGGCCTTGCTTTTCGGCCAGCAGGTCATCGGTACGAGCGGCGTGATGGTGCTGGTGGCCTGCTTCACGGGCATCATCGGCACGGCGTTCTTCCTCTTGGCGCGCCCGCAGCTCTTCCGCGTCATCGCGAAGTCCCTTCCGCACAAGGTCCGCGTCCGCGTGCAGACCCTCGTCGAGGCCATCTGTGCGTACGAGGGCAAGGGCAAGCTTCTGGCCCTCGCGTTCGTCCTCGGCGTTGGCGTGCACGCCTTCAACAACCTCATCTACGTGTGTTCGGCCAAAGCCTTCGGGCTCGATCTAAGCCCCGGCGTGGTCTTCTTCGGCGCCAACCTCACGATCCTCGCGACCCTCCTCCCCGCGTCGATCAACGGCCTTGGGCTCCGGGAGATGAGCGCCGTCGCGCTCTTCTCGTCGCCGCTCGTGGGGCTCGACGAGTCCGCGGCGGTGCTCCTGATGGCCGGCGGTTTCATCCTCTGCGAGATGACCGTCTCGGCGGTGGGGGGGCTCGTGTTCCTCTGGCGTCGCCACGGCTACGAGCCGACCATCGAAGTGGACGAGCTCGAGCATGAGCAGCAGGCCTTGGCCGCGATCGAGGAGGTCCCGCCGGAGCAGCAGCCGCGCCCGCTCCGAGGGTTGACCATCGGGCTTGGGGCGGGGCTCGTGGCGGGCATGATCGTCGGGATCGCCGAGGGCGCCGCGGTGGTTGCCGGCGGCAACGGATCGGTCTCTTGGGGGGTGCTCGCCTACGGCGCGGTCGCTTACGGGATCTTTTGCGCGCTGCTCGGGGGCGGCTTGGGGTTCGTCCTCGCGCTCAGCGGTCGCTGGATGAAGCGCGAGGCGATGGACGAGGCGGCTGCGTACGCCCGGACGACGGCCTTCCTCGTCGCCCTCTTCGCCCTGGCGCTTGGGGCCTTCCGCGTCCGGCGAGACGTTTTTCACGAAGAGCTCGTGTGGAAGAGCCCCAAGGGCGTCGGGGTGCTGCTTGCGTGCGTCGTCGCCGCGGGGCTGCTCTACTTGGCGCTCTCGGCGGGGTTGCGCTGGCTCGTGGGGCGGAGGCCCGGGCGCATCATGCTGCGGGCGTGGGGCTCGCCCCTGGTGGTGGGCGCGCTCGTCGGGGCTCTCGGGTTGACGACCTTCTTTGCTGGGGACCCCGCCGAGGCTTTGGAGCGTCGGCCCGTGCGTCTGTCGGCGCCCGAGGGAGCCGGGAACGTGCTCTTCGTCGTCGTTGACACGCTGCGCGCCGACCACCTGCCGCAGTACGGTTACGAGGGGACGAACACGCCCGCCCTCGACGCCTTCGCGCAGGATGCCATCCGCTTCAACATGGCGTTCGCCAACGCGAGCTGGACCCGGCCGAGCTTCGCCTCGATCATGAGCGGCCGGCTGCCTTCGAGCCACGGGGTCATGTCGAAGGCCGACGCGCTCCCCGAGGAGGTGACGACCATGGCAGAGGTCTTTCAGGCCAACGGTTGGCAGACTCGAGGGGTGGCGACCAACTACAATGTCGCCCCGTACTTCAACTTCGATCAGGGTTTCGATCGTTACGAGTATCTTGAACCCAACTTCGTCTTCGGAGCCGACGACGCGGCGGCCAAGCTCTTGCTCATGCAGGTCGTCAAGCGCGTTGCCGAGAAGATCGACGAGCTGCGTGGGCGCGTCGAACAAGGGGTCGCGTACCAAGATGCCGAGGTCGTCAATCGGCGCGTGGTGCGCTGGCTCGATGAAGTCGAGTCGTCGAGCCCCTGGTTCTTCTTCGTGGGCTACATGGACCCGCACGATCCCTACTACCCGCACCCCTACGATGGAACGGGCTACTCGCGGGCCGCCAACCAGCGGCCGGACCCGAGCGAGGCGGACCGGCTTCGGTCGCTCTACGACGGCGAGATCGAGTACTGGGACGCCAAGTTCGGAGAGCTCCTCGGGGAGCTCAAGCGTCGAGGGCTCTACGACGATCTCACCATCGTGGTCACCGCCGACCACGGGGAGGAGTTCTGCGAGCACGGCGGCTTCTGGCACGGCACGACGCTCTACGACGAGCAGGTCCGCGTCCCGCTCTTCGTCAAGCTGCCGGGCAACCGCCGGGGGGGCACGCGGGTGGGCCACTGGACGCAGAGCATCGACCTGATGCCCACAGTCCTTCGGCGGATGGGGCTGGAGGTGCCCGAAGGCGTGCAGGGCGGGGACGTCTTCGAAGGGACCGATGTGATCTACGCCGAGGAAAGCCACGAAGGCAACGTGCTCGAATCGGTTCGGCGCCGTCGCGGTACCGACGAGTGGAAGCTCATCACGGCCAACCCCGGCAACCCGCGGGGCCTGGAGCCGGTCGAGCTCTACCGGGTGGACTTCGACCCGGGGGAGCGGGAGAACCTCGCGGCCGACGAGCGAGTCGCGGCTTACCGCGGGGACCTGCAGGAGATGATGGAGTCCCTCGTTCAGCAGGGGGAATTCGCCCGCCGCGGCGCCGTGGAGCGGCAGGCCGTCGACATCAGCGCGGACGCCGCCGAGCGTCTCGAGGCCATCGGCTACGTCCAAGGAGAGTGAGCTCGGGGGGCGCAAGTTGCGCCGTCGTCTCGAATCCGCTATCTCCCTCGACCCCAACCGGGCCTCTTCGGTCCGCTTCGTGTGAGGATCCATGTATCGCTGCGAGCTCTGCAACGTCGTTCAACCCCCGCGCACCCGCTGCCACAAGGTGGTCACGGAGACTCGCCCCGCCGAGTACCCGAGCCGGCCCAAGGCCCAGAGCCGCCGCGTGGGACGCAAGGGCAAGGCTCTCGACGATCCGGGGGGTGCCGGCTACGAGATCGCCAAAGAGGTCCTCGCTTGCCCGAAGTGCGCCCAGGAGTTCCTGGCGAAGCAGGCGGAGGCCGAGGCGGCCGGCATCTACGGCCAGGACGCTCCCGCGTCGCTCTGAGCCCTCGCCTCCCTGGGCGTCGACACTCCGCCTGCTCCTGGGGCGACTCGACACCGCTTTTTCGAACCCCGTCGCGTGCCCGTGGCGGGGTTTCGTCATACCCGTCTTCTTTCGTCTTCTTCCGTCGCCGATTTGACAACGCCCCCCTTTGGGCCCTAACAGCCCGTTGAAATACCTCTCCGTGGCCTCACGGCCGAGAGCACGCCCCTGTGCGTCGCCCTCGAGAATCTTCAAGATTTCCTCGCCCGGCGATCACGCCGGGCACCCTCGTGACCGCGATCCATCACGGTCGGTACTTCAACGGACTGCCAGGCCGAACACCCCACCGAAGCCGAACCATCGTGACCGCTCTCGTCATCGTCGAGTCCCCCGCCAAGGCCAAGACCATCGCGAAGTACCTCGGGAAGGGGTACGTCGTCGAATCCTCCATCGGGCATATCCGCGACCTCGCGCGGCCCTCCCAGCTCGACAAGAAGCTGAAGGACAAGAGCCCTTACATCAAAGCCTATGCCGTTGACGTCGAGGACGACTTCAGGCCCCTGTACGTCGTCACCGCCGACCGCAAGTCGCACATTCAGCAGCTCAAGCGCGAACTGAAGGCGTCCGACGAGCTCCTGCTCGCCACCGATGAGGACCGGGAGGGCGAGAGCATCGCGTGGCACTTGGTCGAGGTGCTCAAGCCGAAGGTCCCCTACAAGCGGATGGTCTTTCACGAGATCACCGAGAAGGCGATCCGCGACGCCGTACAGAACCCCCGGCCGATCGACGAGCGCCTGGTCGACGCCCAGGAGGCCCGGCGCATCCTCGACCGGCTCTACGGCTTCGCCATGAGCGACCTCGCCCGTCGTACCGCCCGCGCTCGATCCGCCGGGCGCGTGCAGAGTGTGGCGACCCGCATCGTCGTCGAACGTGAGCGCGAGCGGATGGCGTTCGTCTCCGCGAAGTACTGGGACATCGAGTCGCTCTTCCGCACCGAGAAGGACGAGACCTTCACCGCCGACCTCAAAGAAGTGGACGGCCGGCGGGTGGCCACCGGCGCCCACTTCGGGCCGGACGGCAAGCTCACGCGCGACGACGTTGTGCACCTCGACCGGCAAGACGCCGAGCTGCTCGTGTCCGACCTGAAGGGAGCTTCCTTCGAGGTCGCGTCCGTCGAGAAGAAGCCGCGCACGAGCCGGCCTGCGCCTCCTTTCATGACCTCCACCTTGCAGCAGGAGGCGAGCCGCAAGCTCGGGTGGGGATCGGCGACGACCATGCGGGTCGCTCAACGGCTCTACGAGAACGGCTACATCACCTACATGCGAACCGATAGCACCACGCTGTCGGATGCCGCGCTTCGGGCCGCGCGAAAGCAGATCAAGCAGCTCTACGGGGACGCCTATCTCCCGCCGAAGCCGCGCGTCTACAAGCGCAAGGTCAAGAACGCCCAGGAGGCTCACGAGGCGATCCGGCCCGCCGGCGACGAATTCCGCACGCCGGCTGAGGTGCGAAAGGAGCTCGGAGCGCAGGGGGCGAAGCTTTACGAGCTCATCTGGAAGCGCACCATCGCTTCGCAGATGAACGACGCCAAGGGCGAAGCCTTGATCGTGCGCATCGTGGGCGAGAGCTCAAAGGGTCATCGGGTCACCTTTGGAGTCTCCGGGCTGACGTGGACCTTCCCCGGATACATGAAGGCGTACGTCGAAGGCAGCGACGACCCGGCGAAGGAGCTCGAGAGCAGGGACAAGCAGCTCCCGAAGCTCGAGGAGGGCGACCGGCTGACGGCCGAGAACCTTCACGCCGAGGCGCACGAGACGCAGCCGCCGGCGCGCTACACCGAGGCTTCGCTCGTCAAGCGCCTCGAGGAGCTCGGCGTCGGGCGGCCTTCGACCTACGCGTCGATCATGTCCGTGATCCAGGATCGGGGCTACGTCTGGAAGAAGGGGAAGGCGCTCGTGCCGTCCTTCAAGGCGTTCCAGATCGTCCGGCTCCTCGAGGAGCATTTCCCGGACTTGGTGGACTATCAGTTCACGGCGCGCATGGAGGACGACCTCGACGAGATCGCGAACGGGAACGCCGAGCGAGGCAAGTACCTGCGGGAGTTCTTTCTTGGCGAGGGAGGCCTCGAGCAGCGGGTCCGCGAGAAGCTCGCCGCCATCGATCTGGAGGAGCGCAAGCGGCTCGAGACGTTCCCGGTGGGGACAACCGAGGACGGCAAGCGGATCGTCGTACGGATGGGGCAGTACGGGCCCTACCTCCAGCTCCTGGGCGAGGAGGGCGACGCGGGCGAGAAGAAGACCGCGAGCCTGCCCGACGATCTGCCGCCCGACGAGCTCACGGTCGCCAAGGCGCTTGAGCTCCTCGAGGCACCGAGCGGAGACCGGGTCCTCGGGCACCACCCCGAGACCGGCGAGCCGATCTATCTCAAGACGGGCCGCTTCGGAGCCTACGTGCAGCTCGGCGAGGCGGCGGACAAGAAAGAGAAGCCCAAGACGGCGTCGCTGCTCGCCTCGATGTCGCCGGACACCGTGACCCTAGAGGATGCGCTGAAGCTGCTGTCGCTGCCTCGGGAGGTCGGTACGACCGAGGACGGTGAGACGATCTACGCGCAGAACGGTCGTTACGGTCCCTATCTGACGAAGGGCAAGGACAACCGCAGCCTCGAGACCGAAGAGCAGCTCTTCACCATCACGCTCGACGAAGCCCTCGCTCTCTTCGCCCAACCCAAGCAGCGTCGACGCAAGGCCGCGGCGCCGCCGCTCCGCGAGCTGGGAACGGACGCCGTCTCGGGGAAACCGATCCTCCTCAAGGAGGGCCGCTGGGGTCCCTTCGTGACCGACGGAGAGACGAACGCGTCGCTCCGGACCGGTGACGACCCCAAGACGCTCACCCTCGAGCGCGCCCAGGAGCTGCTGGTGCTTCGCCGGGAGCGAGAGGCGCGAAGCCCGAAGAAGGGCAAGAAGAAGGCGACGAAGAAGTCGACGAAGAAGGCGACGAAGAAGGCGACGAAGAAGTCGACGAAGAAGGCGACGAAGAAGTCGACGAAGAAGGCGACGAAGAAGTCGACGAAGAAGTCGACGAAGAAGTCGACGAAGAAGTCCCGTCCTTCCATGTCGGCGCCCGAGGCGTCCTAGAGCGGGACCCATCGCGGTAGAAGGGTCCTGGCTCGCTGGGGCGCCTCATGGCGGCGTTGCTCCTGTGGGGCGATGCTCCACATCGCGGCTTCGGAGCGCCTTGCCCCAGCGGCCGGCGGGGGCCCTCGGCTGCGGCCCGCGACTGCCGGGAGCCTGGCTCGCGGAGAGTCAGCCGAAGGTTGGCCCTGAGCGAATCAAGCTCCGACAGCACATCTCAAGGGCGATC
>JALVDI010000339.1 GCA_027009115.1 Polyangiaceae bacterium
ATTGGGCGGCCCTCTGCAGGGAGGCGGAGCTGCCTTCGGCGGCGGACGAGGCGGCGGATTCGGCGGCCCACCCCAGGGCGGACAAGGCGGCGGATTCGGCGGCCCACCTCAGGGCGGGCAAGGCGGCGGATTCGGCGGCCCACCCCAAGGGAGCTGAGCCCGGCCGCGGGTTTTCCTCACGCCAGGTGACGGGCCCTCGCTCCAGTCCTATCTTGGGCGGGTGTTTCGCACCGGTCTGTGGACCCTCGGGCGCTGGCGCGGCGTCCCCATCCGGCTGCACTGGTCCATTCCGATCGGCGCCCTCGTCTTCGGACGTTTCCGCTTCGTTCCGGGGTTTTGGCTCGGCTTCGTCGCGCTCATCCTCTTGCACGAGCTCGGCCACACCGCCCTCGCCCGCCGGCGACGCCTGCGGATTGACGAAGTGCAGGTTCACGGCCTCGGCGGCGTCTGCGTTCACGAGCGGGGCACACCCTACGACAACGCCGTCGTCGCGTGGGGCGGGGTCCTCGCACAGGCTCTCGCGCTGATCCCCGCGCTCCTGGCGGCGCGCACCCTCGTCCTTCAGAGCGCCTTCGCGCAACAGCTCGTCGGCGTCTTCACCGACACCAACCTCTTCCTCATGGGGCTCAACCTCATCCCCCTCGAACCCTTCGACGGTGCGAAGGCTTGGCAGCTGCCGCGCCTCTGGTGGCGCCGCCGCCGTCGACCGGCTCCGCCCAGGCGCTCCGAGTCCGGGGCGGAGGCCGTCGAGCGGGCGCGCCGCCTCGCCCAGGAGGCGCTGGAGGAAGCGCGCCGCCGTCGCTGAGCCCCTGCGGGGATCTTGCGCTCAGGAGGCGGGGCCGGCACACCGATGCCATGGGCTCGCCGTTCCGGGTCGACCAAGGCATCACCCGCCGACGGGTCCACCGGCGCGACGGATCCGACTGGGTTTGCGAAGAAGACGAGGTCGTCGTCGAGGCCCCGCTGCAGATCCGGCTCGCGGGCGAGCCCTTCGTGACCACCATGCGGACCCCTGGCGACGACGAGGCGCTGGTGCTCGGGTTGCTCTGGTCCGAGGGCGTCATCGCCCGCCTCGACGAGGTCTCGGCCATCGCACGGTGCGGTGAGCCGGGCGACGAGGTGCTCGACGTGCGGCCAGGCCCAGGGATCGCCTTCGACCTCGACCGCCTCCGCCGAGGCACCCTGACGAGCGCGTCCTGCGGGGTCTGTGGGCGCGCACAGATCGACGATCTGCTTGCCCGCGTGCCCCGCGTAGGAGCCGCCGTGGTGGACGCGGACACGGTGTGCGCGGCGGCTCGCTCTCTGGGCGACGCCCAACCCCGCTTCGCCCGCACCGGCGCGCTGCACGCCGCCGCCGTCTTCGACGCCGCGGGCCAGCCGGTGAGCAGCGCCGAGGACGTCGGGCGCCACAACGCCGTCGACAAGGCCGTGGGGACCATGCTGCGGAGCGAGGCGTCCGGCGCGGTTCTGGTGGTGAGCGGGCGGACGAGCTTCGAGATCGTCCAAAAGGCCGCCTGCGCTCGGATCGGTGTGGTCGCGGCGGTCGGTGGCCCGACGTCTCTGGCCATCGACCTGGCGGAGCAGGCGGGAGTGGCCCTCATCGGGTTCCTTCGGGGGGAGCGGATGAACGTCTACACCCACCCCCAACGCCTCGGCGTTCTGCAGAAAGACAAATAATTACGAATGGTTGGCAAGAGTCGCGGACTGCTCTTCCCGCTGGGACGGGAGAGCACCCGTCCGGTGGGGCCGGAAATCTTTTCCTACGGTCGCATCTCCTGCGGGCCTGACGGAGCCTTGAGGCAAGAAAATGAGACGTGATTCCAAGTGCTTGGAGCTTCTGCCGGCGAGGGTATGTCGATTGCAGGGTACCTGGCGACCCATGGTCTCTCGGACGAACGAACAGGGGTTTACCCTCATGGAGTTGATGGTCGCTGTGGCGATCGTCGCGATCACGGCGGCCATCGCGCTTCCATCGATGGGTCGGGCGCGCGCCGAGGGCAAGATGAACGAGATCGCCCTGGACCTCGTACGGGTCGCGCGCCAGGCGCGGGCGGCCTCGGCGGCCTACGGTCGCGCTCATCTGCTGCGGTTCCGCTCCGCCGACAACGGCTCGGTGGAGGTCTACCGCAGCACGAACAACGCCTGTGGCACCGACGACTTCTGGAACACCCAGATCGTCGGAGCGGGTTGTGCCGCCAACCGCAACTGCATCGGCTTCGTCGAAGCCAACCAGTGGACGACGGTCGGGACGAACTACCAGATCACCGCGCCGATCGGGGACTTCGATCTCTGCTTCGAGCCACTGGGCAGCATGCGCTGGAAACCCGCGGGGCCGACGCGGTTCCGAGTGGACAACGCGCCGGCCATCGGGGGCGCCCTCGAGCTGCGCGTCTCCCGCGCCGACGGAATCGGCGTGACGCGGCGCGTCGTGATCCCCTTTGGCGGCGACGCGAGGATTCTGCGATGACGCCTGCGAAGCGTAAGGAACAACGCGGGTTCACTCTGATCGAGGTCATGATGGGCCTGGCGGTACTCACCGTCGGCGCCCTCGGGCTGATGGCGATGCAGCAGGCGACCATCCGCGGCAACATGAGCGCGCGGGAGCTGAGCGTGGCCACGCAGGCCACCCAGCAGTGGATCGAGCGGATTCATCGGGACGCGCTGGCCTGGAACGTCGCCGACGCGGTGGCGGGGGTCTCTGGCACGACCTATCTCAACCAGCTCCCGCCGACCGGCGGCGGGCCGTGGTTCACGCCGGCCACAGGGCCCCTGGGCGAGTCGCCGGCGCTGGACTACTTCGGGCGCGAGGTCCCCCTGGCCCAGGGGCGCTATTGCACGCACCTGCGCATGACGTGGCTCGTTCCAGGGCAGTTGGCGCGGGTCGATGTGCGCACCTGGTGGCACAGGCGCGGCGACGGCACCGCGGTTGCCGACGACCTCCTCTTCCCCAACTGCGGAAACGGCAACGAGGCGGCCGTGACCAACGAGCTCGAGGCAGCACCGGCGCCCCGGATCTCGGCGGTCTACGCTTCGACCCTGGTCCGCTGGCAGAGGTTGCCCCGATGAGGAGGCGTCGCTTCCGCACCGGGCGATGGGCTTCGGCGCCGCTCGTGGCCGCGCGTCGCCAGGCAGGTTTCACGCTCATCGAAATGATGGTCGCGTTGACCGCGGGGCTTATCGCGATCGGCGCGATCTACTCCATCACCGCGGCGTCGTCTCGGCACTTTCACGAGCAGCAGCGCATTTCGCAGACCCAGATGGCGTTGAGGATGGCCATGGGACGGCTGACCCGAGACATCGCGCGGGCCGGGTTCGGTGGGTCGCCCAGCACGCAAGCCGAGATGAACGCCGGCATGACCTGCGGCCGGCCTCCGGCGGGCGGGCACTTTGCGGCCGTGACCTTCTTCGACGACCGTGACACGGCGGTCTTGCCGAATGCCGCCGTCAACGGGGTGCAGGCCGATCGCATCCGCCTGGTCGGCAACTACGTCACGCCCGAGCTCTACCGCGCCATGCCCGGCGGAGGGAACTCCATCGTCATCCAGACGCAGTGGCAAGCGTTCCGTCGCAGTTTCGGTGTGCCCGGTGTGAACTACGACCCGGACGCCTTCGAAGAAGTGTTCCGCGAAGGGCGGACGCTCCACATCCAGACCATCGGCGGCCAGCACTTCTACCCGCGCATCACGGGTGCGACGGGGGCAACTCAGACGGTGACCTTCACCCCGGGGTTCCTCTGTGGAGGCGAGCAGCTCAACATGGCGATGGTCGCGCCGCTCTCGCGGCTGGAGTATCGCGTGGTCAACGGCGCCGACCCGGACACGAACCTGGGTACGCTCTTCCAGAACGCCGCCGTCGACAACCGTCGTGGCCTGACCAACGCCGTCCTGATCCGCCAAGAGCTCGACGAGAACAACAACCCAATCCGGAACACCGAACAGGTCGTCCTCGAGTACGTCGCAAACGTCGACTACGCCTTCATCGTCGACACGCAGATCGTGCCGGGCAGCCAGCCGACCTTCGCCCTCGAGCGGGGCGGTGCCACGCCCAATGTGACGAACAACCCGCATCGCATCCGTTCGGTGCTCGTCGATCTTGCGGCGCGCACCGCCGACCACGATCCCTCCTTCCCCTTCGTGGCGCGCGCGCCGGGCGCGCCGCTGATGCGCTACCAGGTCGATCCCGCGCTGCGTGGCGCGGCCCGGGTTCGATCGATGCGTAGCGAGGTTCAACTCCGCAACATCCGGGTGATTCGGCCATGACAGCTCTTCGCACCAACGTCCGCCCGCGGCCTCCGCTGCGACGCTCGCGCGAGGAGGGCGCGGTCATGTTCCTCGTGATGCTCATGCTCCTCATGGGGACCGCTACGGCGATCTTCGCCATGCACACCACGACCTACGAGGTGCGCGCGGCGGGCTTCGCTCGGCAGCAGATGCAGACGCAGAACATCGGCGAGGCCGGCCTGACGGCGACAATGGCGTGGACCGACTTCATCACGCCGCAGGTCATGCGCGAGCAGTGGCTCGTGCCCTGCTCGAACGCGAACAAGGCGCGGCCCGCGAGCGGCGGGGTCCCCCTCGACCTATCGCCCTTCGAGCCGCCGATGGATCCGACGAAGAACGCCTGCCGCCTCTACGCGAACGACTTCGCGGTGATGAGCTCGGGCGTGCAGGTCGCCGACTGGCGTCGCTCCATCGGTCCCAGGCAACCCTTCAACAACCTCTCGGACCCGAGCGCCGGCGCGCTCATCCTCGTCGACGTCTACGAGGACTACGACTCCGGCGAGGTCGTCCGGGGGCAGGACATGGGCGGCAACGCTCGTTTCATCAACCTGGACGTGACGTTCACCGCCCGCGGGCGTACTCGCTTGCCGGGGGACGTGACGTCGGGGGTCTCAGGAGACCGAGCGTTCCACGAGGGGGCGGCCGACGGGCGCGTCTTCGCGGTCACAGGTCCGTTGATGGTCACGCGGTGAGGAAGCTGTGAGGAGTCGAACGATGAAGCGCACACTCTCCATCCTGGCGGCGGTGGTTGCTGCCCTTGGTTCGAACGCGGGGGGCCCGGTGGAAGCGCAGGGGCCGGACATTCGAGCCATCCCTCCCCTCGTGATGATGCTCGTCGACACCTCCGGCTCCATGGAGAAGCTCGGCAACTGCGCGTGCCGCACCGCGGCGTGCACCGAGTGCCTCCCGGACTGCCGGTCGCGCACTCCGGAGCGGAACCGTTGGAACGCCGTGACCGAGGCGCTGACGGGCACCTACCAGGACTACACCTGCTCGGTGCTCGACCGTCGCACCCTCGGGGTCTCGGAGCCGGATTACCGCTACTTCCTCCCCCACATCGCCGGCAACTGGAGCACGCAGAACAACGACGGAATCCTCGACGTCTACCGCGAGCGCGTCCGCTTCGGGCTCATGACCTTCGACGCGACGAGCACCTTCCTCGGCAACGGCGAGCTCTTGACGCGCAGCGCGTTCCTGGCGCGGAGCGACAACGGCCTGGCGCCCGGCGGCTACTCCTACGGCGAGCCCAGGCCGTTCAGCTTCCCCGGTTGCTCCGAGCCGTACATGGTCGACAACGGCGCCAAGAACGAGAGCGCACCCGCCAACCAGGGCCGCCTCGTCTCCGTGGGCACCGAGAGCGACGACATGCGCACCATCAACGACGCGGTGCAGAACTCGCTTTCGCAGATTCGTCCCTACGGGGCCACGCCCATCGCCGGGCTCCTGACGGACCTCGACTACTACTTCGCGACCCACCCGGACGTCCGCAAGGGGAGCCTTGGCGTCGGCGGCGACCCCTTCTACGAGTGCCGCACCCGTTACGGCATCCTCATCACGGACGGGCGCCCGAACCAGGACATGCGCGGCGCGCCCTACTTCTGCGAGGCCATGGGCAACGGCGTCGGGCCGCTCGGCTGCCCCTACGACACGCCCACCAATCTCGCCGCCAAGATGCTCGCGGAGGAGGACATCGAAGGGCTCTACGTCGTCGGCTTCAACGTCGACGGGAGCAACTGCGGGGGCGACGCGGCGTGCATCAGCCGCGCGAACCAGGCCGTCAACGAGCTCAACGACATCGCGGCGGCCGGCGGCACCACTTCGGCGCTCTTCGCGTCGGACCGGGCGAGCCTCGTCGCGGCGCTGGCGCGCATCCTCGATCAGACCGCACCGGGGACGACGACCCGCACTGTGCCGGCCTTCGTGAACATCGGCGTCGGGGCTTCGGGGCCGAGCTCCCAGCTTCAGATGAACACGGGCTTCAACGTGGCCGTGTTGGAGCGCGAGCCTTGGACCGGCAAGCTCGAGCGGCGCCGCATCGAGTGCGACGGATTGTCGCCGGTGAGCCGCCCGATCGAGCCGCGGGATCGTTTCCACGAGACGATCAACGCGCAGACCTCTCCGGCGCCGACGCTGGCGTACGGACAGGACCGCGCGCTCTTGACCGTGACGCCACCAAGTCCCGCGCAATACAACGCGCACCTCACCAACGATCAGATCCGCGACGAGGTCGACGATCGCGTCTCGGTCATCCCGCCGGGGCGCGGCGTCGTGTTGGGTAGTTGGAACCCGACGGCGCCCACCTCGCACTTCTTCACCGACAACACGGCCCTGGACGCCGCGATGTTTGGCGTGGCGGATGCTGCCAAGGTGACGGAGATTCTTCAGTGGACCCACGGTCTGCCCGGCACCCTCCGGGAGAACAAGCGTTTCGGTGCGGTCGTGCACTCGTCGCCGGTGATCGTCGGCCCCCCTTCGATCGACAGCGCCGACGAGTCGTTCAACGCCTTCCGACAGCGGCCGGAGGTCGCCGGGCGCCCGACGGTCATGTACGTCGGCACCAACGACGGCATCCTCCATGCGATCAACGTGACCAACTACTGCCCCGCGGATGGCGACCCGACCTGCAGCGCGACGGAGGCCGTCCAGGTCACGGAGGGGACCGAACTGTGGGGTTTCGTGCCGCCGCTGCTCTACCGCAAGTTCGACTCGTTGCTCTCCTCGCACCAGTGGATGGTCGACGGAACGCCGGTCGTCCGTGAGATGTTCGACGCGCGCCTCCTCGGCGGCGGCGTCGACGGAGGCTCGTACCGGACCGTGCTCGCCGTCGGCATGCGCCAGGGCGGCAACGGGTACGTCTCCCTCGACGTGACCGATCCCCTCAACCCCAAGTTCCTGTGGCAGTACGTGGACCCCGACTTCGGCGAGACCTACGGCGAGCCCGGCCTCGCGCAGGTGCGCATCGAGCTGAGCTCCGTGCTCCACGAGCGCGGCGTGGCCATCCTGCCGGGGGGTGCGGGCACCGAGCTGCCGGGCGGCTGCGCGCCGTCGGGCGATGCGGTCCCGGACACTGTCGATGGGGTCCCCGGGCCGCGCTCGCAGCGCCGATGCTGGGACAACACCGGGCGCGCTCTCGTCATCCTCGATGTCTCGACGGGCGCCGTCCTGCGCAAGTGGGGCAGCTCGACGTTCCCCTCGCCGCTGAACGGGAGCGTCGCGGTCTTCCCGGGCACCACCGGCGCCATCGCGTCGCGGGCCTTCTTCACCGACGCCGACGGGGTCATCTGGCGCCTCGACTTGTCGAACCCGGACCCCGCGAACTGGACCGTCCACGCCTTCCACGACATCTTCCACGGGATGGCCGCCGACGCCGGGCAGCCCGCCTACAACCGGCCGCTCGTCTCGGTGAACCAGAACAACGAGCTGGTGATCCTCCAGGCGACGGGCGATGTGGATCATCTCGAAGACGTCGACGCCATCAACCGGGTCGTGTCGGTGACGGAGAAGGTGACCTTCGACAGCGCCGGCAACGTGGTCGCCGTGGGGGGCGCGCTCAACTGGGAGATCACCCTCGACCGCGGTGAGCAGGTTACCGGGCCGCTGGAGCTCTTCGACTCCAAGGTCTTCTTCGGCTCCTTCGTCTCGGCACCGAACGCCATCGACGCCTGCCAGGTCGGCTACAGCCGGATCTGGGGTGTGGACTTCCTTCGGAACCAGTCGGCGGACGCGGTCACGCCCGGCAGCTACCTGCCGCAGCCGATGCTGGACTCGCCGGCGGGCACCAAGGTGCTCAACCTGGGGCCGGCGGAGCTGCCGACCCTCGACAACCGGCTCATCATGGGGGTCGCGGCAACGCGCCGGCCGACCTGTGTGCAGTTCTCGGAGCCGACGGAGACGGACCCGTACATCGGTCCGCGGCAGACCTACCGAGTCGACCGCACGAGCGCGCCGGTCTACGAGCTGACGGCGCTCCTCGGTGGCCGCGACACGGCCGGCGTCGACGGCGCCTCCATCGAGGAGTTCACCCAGACCCTCACTCCGCCGCAGGCCTACACCAGCTCGCGGGCGTACCTGCCTATCGTCGACTGATCGTGCGACCGGGCGCCTCCGTGTCCCGTCTGGGATGGCGGGGGCGCGTCCCCATCGGCTCCCGCTCGATTCCCGGGAAATGGTCTTGCGGCGCTCCGAAAGGTAGAAGGGGTGATGGTGAAGGGCTGTTGGTTCAGGACGGGGCGCTTCGACGAGGCGATGCGTTCGGTGGTCTTGCTCGCTTTGCTCGCCGTGGCTTGCGGCGGCAACGACGACGCCACGGAGACGACTCCACCACCGGCGCCGGAGGAACCGCCACCGGTGGCACCGACGTTCCACCCTGAAGACGAGCTCTACGACGCCGAAGGGAACCTCCGCGAGAGCGATGAGGTCGTGGCGGGGCTTCGCCTGCCGCGAGGCCTACAGCTCGACCACGAAGAGGAGCGGCGTCACGTCTACCAAACGCACGTGCCGATCGGGAAGGTCGTGGCCTACTTCGGACCCCGTCTGTTCACGGGCCTGGTCGATCGCATCGGCGACGGCGCCGTCTACCGGGGCGCAACGGTGGTGGGCGTCGAGAACGCGCCGCGCATGGAGGTCTCGATCCTACAGACCGGCTCGTCGGTGCGGGTGGAGATCGTCGAGCTGCCGCCGATGCCCGCCACGCCGCCTTCTCCGGCGGAGTTGCAGCGGCAGTGGGAGGAGATGATGCGGCGCGCCGAGTAGCCCACGCCCGTGGGCTCATTCGGTGAGCGGGAGCAGCTCGACCACCGCATTGTAATCCGGCACCAACCCCCCAGGGTCGCGGCGCCCTGGCGGGATGAGCGGGTTGGCCTCGGGCCAGTGCATCTGCACGTTGCCGGGAGTGATCGGCGCGGCGAAGGTCCGCGCGCGCACCTGCCCGTGATCGCTCCTGACGAGGACGGGCTGATCGTGGGCGAGGCCGAGCTTGCGCAGATCGTCGGGGCTGACGAAGACGTGGTCGCGGGCTGCGCCGGTGAGCTGATCGACCGGTGCCTGGATGAGGCTGTTGAACTGCTTGCCTCGGCGGGTGGCGAGGTGGAAGCGTCCCTCGGGCAGGCGCCGCTCGGGGGGAGCCGCGAAAACGAAGCGTGCCTTGCCGCTCGGGGTCCCGAAGACGCCGCCCTCGCACAGCCGAGGGCCGCCCCACTGGAACTGATCGCCCTTTTTCCGGAGCGACGCGATGGGTGCGTAGGCAGGCACCGTGCGAGCGATGTCCTGTCGGATCGCGTCGGCGTCCGGGTAGCTCAGGTGCTCGGCGCGCTCGGGCCGGGCGGCGCTTACGACGTCGATGAGGATGCGCCACTCTTCACGAGCCTCACCCACCCGAGGCCCCGGGATCTCCGGGCTGTAGATCACGCGCCGTTCCGTCGTCGTCTCGGTCAGGCCGCCGGCGTGCTCGTAGCGGGTCTTGGCCGGGAGCAGGTAGACCGCGTCGCTTTCGAGGAGCATCGAGGTGGTCAGGAAGAGGTCCTGGTGCACCCGCACCGGAACGGATTGCAGCTGCTGCGTCACCCGCTCGGGAGCAGGCATCGTGTCCAGGAAGTTGCCGCCGACGGAGTAGAGGACATCGAGCTGGCCGCGGCCCGCGGCCTCGAGCATCGCCGCCGTGTCGAGGCCGACCTCGGCCGGTGGACGGAAACCCCAGAGAGCTTCGAGCTCGTCCGCGCCGGCTTCGTTGAGCTCCCGGCCGGGGAAGGTCGTCGCGTAGGCGCCCATCTCGGCGCCGCCCTGGACGCCCGAGTGTCCGCGGATTGGCATCAGACCGCATCCGGGGCGCCCGACAAACCCCTGCGAGAGGCCCAGCATGCACACGGCAGCCACCGTGTCGGTGCCGTGGGCGTGCTGGGTCAGGCCCATGCTCCACACGAACACGCCGGTGTCGGCCGCTTCGAGGGCGTCGGCGAAGCGGATGACGTCGTCCACGGAGGCGCCGCTCTGGGCGACGAGCGCGTCGAGGTCGAGCTGAGCCAACGCGGCGGCGTAGTCTTCGAAACCCTCGGTGCAGGTGTCGATGAAGTCGCGGCGCACGCTGCGGCGCCCGAGAAGGATCTTCTGGACGGCGTAGGCGAAGGCCATGTCGCCGCCGGCGCGCACGTGGAAGAAGGCGTCGGCGATGTCGGTGCCGAGAAGAGCGCTGTCGGCGTTGGACGGAATCCAGTAGGTCCGCATGCCCGGCTCTTCGTAGGTGTTGACGACGAGGACCTTGGCGCCGCATTTCTTCGCCTCGTACAGGTACTTCAGCGCGACCGGCTGGTCGTTGGCGGGGTTGCTGCCCCAGAAGACGATCACGTCGGCTTCGAAGAAGTCGCGGTAGCTGCACGTCGAGGCGGCGACCCCGAGGATGCGCTTCATGGCCGCGGTCGAGGGGCTGTGGCAAAGCCGCGCGGCGTTGTCGATGTGGGGCGA
>JALVDI010000340.1 GCA_027009115.1 Polyangiaceae bacterium
GTCTTTGTGGGCACCCCCTGGATGGGTGAGGATTCTCCGCAGCATCCAGCACCCATAGCACACGGGTCACGGCGCGCAGCTGTGGACGGCCCCCGATTCAGGCCTTCCAACAGCCCACTGCCTCTTGCTCGCCCGGCCGCGCCACGCAGGGCACCGGGGCGTGCATGGGCGCCCCGAGCTTGTCGCGGGTGCCCCTTGGATGACCGACACCCATGCGCGCGCATGGGTGCCCCGCGCGATCCGTGACGGTCGATACGAGGGCGGACTGCCAACAGAGCACGCCGCACCGGCCGCGTCGCGGTCGCGGGTGCCCGATGCAGCCGGGATTAGCTCTTCGGCGCCCAGCTAATGCAGTAGCCGCCCGGTTGCACGGGACCGGTGAAGAGGTTGCACCCGCCGCAGTCGCCATGCGTCCCGGCTGTGTACTGGGAACAGTTGTCGCATCGCTTGCCCGGCTGGTCGCTCACGTCCTTGTATTGCAGCGATGTGCGGAGCTGCTGGGAGGCCTGATCGATCGGGTCGTTGCAGCCAGGGCCGCTCTGGCTGGCTTCTTCGCCGCCACAGGCCCCTGCGACAGTGAGTAGACCCACTGAGAAGCCGCCCACACCCATGATCTTCAGCGCGCGTCGTCGTCCGATCTTCGTCATGTCGGAGGTGTCGGCTCATCGAAGGACGGCGTCAAGCATTTTCTGCGGCCTGAGCAGCGTGCTCAAGCCGGCGAAAACGCAAAGCTTCGAAGAGTCCTTTTTCCGCAGGAATCGCGCCACCTGGGGGAAGCAGGCCTCAGGCGACGTCCGCGATGGTGTCTGAGGTCGCTACGACTTTGACTCCTGTGCCGCGCACCATGCTGGCTACCGTGGATGCCAGGGCCGCCATGCAGAAGCGGTCGGGTCCGCTGGCGTCGAGGATGAGCGTGCCGCGGCCGAGCGCGACCATCGGTGCGACGATGGCCTTGATGGTGGAGTGCCGCGCCGCCATCGCTGCGGAGTCGCGCGCGCCCCCACCGACGATCACCGCTCGGGTGACCTCTTGGTCCTCTGCGGACAACTCGGCGAGGCGCTCGCGCACCCGGTGACTCAGGCCAGAGAGATCTTCGTTGTCCTTCTGCGCCACCACGACGACATTGGGAGTTCCCGCCTCAAAGCGTTCGGCCCACCTCGGCCAATCGGCGCCGCGTTCGGCGACGACGAGGCTGAGCGGGCTGTCGTGGAGGGGGAAGCTCATCTCTGTTCTGGAGACATGCAAGGTGCACGCCAGGTCTTGGATCGGAAAAAACATAGTGATCTAGGGGCAGGTGAGGGGTGGCAGAAGCCCTGGTGTGGCAACCTTGGTGTCCGGGCCGCGTCGTTGAAACGCCACACCGTCAGTTCTGTGTCGGTCCCTCGAAGGTTCAGACGGACGGGGAGAGCAGAAGTTTTCGGGAGCATCCGCGCGGCAGTGTTGCTTCGGGGTTCAAGCGGCGACGCCGAGGCCCGAGGTTTCCTGGGCGCCAGCGCTGGGGCGGACGTTCGGGTTGACCGATGCCGCGCTCACGTTTAAGAAGGCGGTCGCCCGAAGGGGTTCGTTAGTGACCGGACGGCGGAGGGCTGTTAGCTCAGTTGGTAGAGCAGCGGACTTTTAATCCGACGGTCGACGGTTCGAGCCCGTCACGGCCCACCCACACACACTGTCCCCATCGTCTAGTGGCCCAGGACCCCGGCCTTTCACGCCGGTAACGCGGGTTCAAACCCCGCTGGGGACGCCACCGCGGTTTCGCGAGGCCCTCCTCCTCAGTCGAGGAGGAGGGCTCGAGCCACGGGCGGCGCTTGGGCGGCCGAATCCGCCCTCACGAGGCGGGCGGCTCCCGGCTCCGGCGCCATCCCTCGAGACGCCGATGGCCTGGCTACGGTGGCTCCCGACGAGCCATGCGGAGGCGCCGTCGGTTCGATGTCGAGCTCTCGGATCAAGGCGATCGCGGCCAAGAGGGGGCTTCCGCCGCCTCGAGGGCTACCGAGACATGCCGATTCTTCCTTGCTCTCGGCAAACGCGATCGCAAGAACCTTCAGTCAAGCAGCGCTGTTCACGCTCGGCGCAAGACGGCGTGACGCTGAGCGGACCGCGGCTGAGTTTCAGCGCCGCGTGGCCGCCGCGAGTCGGAGCGGGGCGTGGACCCGGAGCCCACACGCCCCGGCCTGGAGTCACGGTCACGACGCCCGGCACTGGCCAGCGTGTGTGGGTGAAGGCGTTGGTCAGATGAAGAGCCCGAGACCGTAGACGACTCTGAAGGCTCCCAGCAGGATTGCGCCAATCGCCACGCCCATACCAAGCCCACGACTGCTGCCGAAGTCCTTCTTCACGAACGTGAGAAGCCCGAGGAGGACGGCCACCGCGCCCATGACGACCGCTCCCCAGTCCTTGAAGGCGACGATCTCGCCGTTGACCGTCCTGATGAACTCCATACTGACGACGTAGCTCGCGGCGACAGCTCCCGCCGCCATCATGACCACAGACGAGAGGGGTTTCGTCCCGGCGTCTTCCGGCGCATAGGCACAGGCATAGCAGATCTCTCCTTGCTCGGACATGAAGGTCAGGGCTGGCTCCATCTCAATCCCACACACGTTGCACTGCTTGCTCACGGAATCTCCCTCCAAGAACTCTGTTGTGGCGCTGTAATTATCATACGTGTCTGGATAGGGACAGGCTCAAAGTCGGCCCTGCGTCAGGCGGGAGACGCCATCTTTCTCCCAGGCAGGGAATGTGTGCTGAGCAGCCAGTCCCAGATCGGAGCCACCCTTTCTGCGGCCACCAAGGAGCATTTCGACCGCTTCTCCGAAAGCCCTGGCCTCGAGTAGAACTCGTTGGAGCGGGCGCTGCTCTTCTTCATGGAGGCCCGGTGCGATCTGTCCGACGAGCCCTCGCGCGCATGGTGCTGGATGACGACGGCTTCGACCGGATCGTCCGCGCGGCGCGGC
>JALVDI010000341.1 GCA_027009115.1 Polyangiaceae bacterium
CCGATCCCCGACAGTCCCCTGGGCGCCCCGACCCTCGATGGGGTGCGCCGCTTCCGCGAGCGCATCCACCGCCAGGGGGTCACTGCGACCGTTCGTCGGCAGCGTGGCGCCGACGTGGACGCGGCCTGTGGGCAGCTGGCTCTCTATGGGCCGAGCGGTGAGCGCCGCGGACGGACTCGGCGGCTGCCGGTCGCGCGGGATCCTCGCGACTGAGCCTCGCAGCCCGCCCCAATACCTCTCCGTGCGCCTCACGCCGCGAATCGGGGCGGACTGCAGGTGAACAAATCGAGGCCGGCGGCGTCCGAAGGCTGGGTTGTCGGGAGAAGGGTTTTGCCTGCGATGCCGTACGAGTGGACAAGAACCTCCAAGAGCCCGGTGGCAGGCCGGAATCGTGGACGTCGCGGCGAGCGAAGTGGTCTACGATCGGTGACCTCATGAGGTTACGGTTCATCGTGGGGGTTGCCGCCCTCGTTGTCGTCTTCGGCGCGTTGGCTCCCACCGCCGGAGCGCAGGTGCGGCTGCATGAGCTCGCCGAAGGGGCCATCCGCGTCGATGGCATGCTCCGGGACTGGCGGGGGCTGCGGCGGGTGCGGGTGGGGCGCGGACGGGATGCATCGATGGAGTTCGTGCTCGGTTACGATGAACGCGGGCTCTACGTCGCGGCTTCGGTTCGGGACGAGCGATTCGTCCGCACACCCCGTTTTGGTCCGAACGAGGACGCGATCGTCGTGACCTTGGCCATGCCTGTCCGCCGCCGGTGGCGCGCCTCGGAGTTCTGGCTCTACGCGGGCGTCGAAGGGCGCAGCGCCGGCGCTGTTCGCATGGGTCCCTTGCGCGGCCGCACTCGGCCTGTGGCGGGCGCTCGCGTGGTCGAGGCGCGCACGGCCGATGGGTACGATCTCGAGGCCTTCGTGCCGTGGCGGCAGATCCCCGGAGGTCGTCGCTTCGATCGGGGCGCGCGGGTGGCCGTTCGGCTGCGGGATGTGGACTCCGAGGCGCGGCCTCGGGTCGAGAACGAACCGGCCACGAAGCCGGTCGACCCGCGGCACCTGGACCGTCTGGACGAGCTGCGCCCGACGGGCGGACAGTACGCGGTGCTTCAGCGCTTCCTGCAGAGCCGCGACATGCCCGGCGCTCGGCCCCGCTACGATCTCAGCGGTCAGCTCTGTGGCGATCGACGTCCCGAGCGGGTGGTCCAGGTCGGCCGGTACGTGGTCGTTCTGGGGCCTGGGTACCGGGACGGACGTGGCTTCGACTACACGGAGCTTCCGGTGCAGTCGTCGTCGGACGTCTTGGGCGCTCGGCTCCGAGACTTCACGGGCGACGGCCGCAAGGAGCTCTTCCTGCGCCTGAGGCAGCGCGACGCGCGGGGCACCCGCGACCTATGGCAGCTCTTCGCGTTCGACTGCGAGGCGATCCGCCCGCTCTGGGCCCTCGAGGTGCGCAAGGAGACCGCGGCCGGTCACGTCGAGGCGCGCGTGCATGTGCGCGGGGGCGGTCGAGGCGCCCCGCCGACCATCGAAGTGGTCGCCGGCCGCGCAGAGGGCCTCGGTCCCGACGACTACGCGGAGGCTCCGGCGACGGACGCCGAACCGATCCTCCTGCCGTGGGGGCCCATCCTCGCTCGGAGCTACCGTTGGGACGGCCGGCGCTTCGCCGTCGTCTCCGAGCGGCCCAACCCGAGCCCTCATCGGCCGGCTGCGACCCATCGGAGCGCTGAGACTCAGCGAGCGGAGGCGGCGGCTCCGCGGGCCGTCGCGGTGAGCGAGCTGCTGGCGGCGGTGCGCCGGGAGCGAGGCATCGGCCGGCGGGTGCGACCGCGTTTCGTGGCGGACGTGAACGTCGCCGGCGACCGCCGGCCCGAGCATCTGGAGGTCTTGGGCAAGGCCCTCGTCGTCGTCGGTCCCGGCTTCCGGGGAGGCAACGGCTTCTTCTACTACGAGGTCCAGGTCGAGCGGCCCGAAGATCTCCTGCGCGTCGAGACCGCCGATCTCACCGGCGACGGGCGAGCTGAGATCTTGGTGTACGTCCGGCAGCCCATCGGCGAGGTGCGCCGCACGCTGCTCATGGTGCATCGCTTCACCGCCGAGGGACGCTTCGAACGCATCCTCGCCGCGGAGGTGGCGCGCACCCGAGGCGAGGACGAGGTACGCAACGAAGTGCGGGTCCGGCGCGGGCGCCTCGAGATTCGTCCCGGTCGCGCCCGCGGCTTCGGGCCGGAGCGCTGGCCCTGGGCAGACGCGGGGGGCGGCGAGGGGATCGAACCGCTGCTCCTCCCCTGGCGCGATCGCCCCAGGCGCTATCGGTGGCGCGGGGGGCGGCTGGTGCCCTGAGGGTCCGCAGGCTCTGTGCGTTTCCGGTCCGGGAGCACGCCCCTGCGCGGCGCCCGGCCGCGACCCATCACGGTCGGCACGGGGCGGCCGTCAGCGGCAGCGCAGGGTCAGGGCGTGGGCCGCGACTGCGGTGTCCGGGGCTCGGCTCTGCTCGCCCACGATCAGCAGAAGCGTGTCGCCGGTGCAGCGCGCGGCGGCGGTCGCGAAGCGTGCGGCCCACTGGTAGACCTGCTGCTCCGGGACCCGCTTGCGGAGCTGCGAGTCGAGTAGATTCACGCCGATCAAGAGGTCGCCGTCCCAGCTCCGCGGGGTCACGGTCGCGAGCGCGCCGCTGCAGCGCAGCACGTCGAAGGGCTCCGCGCCATCGCTCCGCCCGACCCGCACCGGCTCGCCGACCGATCGCCAGCGCTCGTCGAGGCGCTGCGCGAAGAGGCCGGTTCGCCGGTTCGGTGGGCGGAGATCGCGGAAGAAGAGGACTGCGGAGCGCTCGTCGTGGTGGAGCACGGGGGAGGGGTCGAGGACGTCCACCTCCGCGACAGGGCGAGGGACCCCGCGCCCAGGCCAGACGACGATCTGGCCGTGGGGGAAGCCCGCGTCGATCCACGTCTCGGCCCAGGTGACCCAGAGCCCGTTGTTCCTTCCGCGATGGAGCGAGGGGCGGCCGGCAGCGACCCGCGGGGCCGACAGCAGGCGCGGCCCGCTTCGGAGCTCCAGCTCGTCGGTGAAGCGAGCGAACCACACCCCCCACGCGCCCGGGACCCCGTCATGCCAGACGGCCGCCCAACCGTCGGCCTCGCGGGCCAGGTCGATCCCGCGGGCGTCGCGTCCGGCGGGCCCGAGGACGACCCGTTCTCGCAGCGCACCGTCGCGGAACTCGAGCAGCAACGCCGAGCCCTCGGACTTCGCGGTGGAGCGCCGAAGGCAGCCCACGACCAGCCGTTCGCCCTCGGCTTCGGCGTGGAATCCCCCATCGCAGGCCGCGTCGACCCGCCTCGCGGGTTCCCGGGGACTTCCATCGCCCGGGAGGGGCCGGACGAAGAGGCCTTCGGGGCTGCTGTAGACGAGCGTCGAGCCGGCGAACTGGAGGCCGTGAAACCGCAAGGTGGCGGCCGCGATGGCGTGCTCCTGGCCGAAGTGGCACTCGAGCGCTGGGGGCTCCGTCGCACACCCAAGGGCCAACAGGCCCAGGAGCGCTCGGCTGATCAGAGGATTCCCCGCGCGCGCAGGGCCGCCTCGATCTCTGGACGGCGCCGCTCGAGCTCGGGGGGATCCTTGACTGGCTGGAAGCGGGCGTCCGGGCCCTCCCGCTCGACGCGCAGGAAGGTGGCGGGCAGGAAGGCCGAGAGTTGGCCCACGAGGTGTTCGAACTGCACGGCCGGGCGCCCCTCGACGGACTTGGTCACGGCGAACCAGGTCAGCTCGAAGTCCTGGTCGATGGCTTCGGCGTCGAGCACGAGGGTGTTCGTGTTGAAGACAGGGATGCGATCCTGGTCAAACCCTGTCGGGAAGCGGAAAGCCTCGACGATCTGAGGGACGCCGTCGACACGGGCGGGGGCGCCCCCCCGGTCGCCCGGCAGCTTGGGCGCCATCTCGGCGCTCATCGGCTTGCCGCCTGCGAGGTGTGCTCCGACGATGGCCGGGTCGAGGGTGGCCGTGAGGTTGTCGACGTTCGAGACGAAGAGGAGCTTGCCGCCTTCGCGCCGGAACCGCTCGAGAATGCCTGCGCGACGGAGCGCGAAGGTGAGGTCTCCGTGTCCTGGTGCGTAGGGCGACGCCTTGCCGTCTTCGGTCCGAAAGAGCTCGCCGTCCGGCGTCAGGCGCAGCGAGATGAGCTGGGGGAAGGTCTCGATGGGGCAGGTCGCGGTGGAGAAGGGGGCGGCCAGGCGCGCGACCTCCGCGTCGGTGGCGAAGCTCGTCATCAGGTACACCGGGACCGGTCCGTGCTCCGCAGCTCGCTGGAAATCCCGGAGCTTCACCTCCAGGAAGGACTGCCCTTCCAGCGCTTCGACACCAGCTTTCACGACGCCGCCGAAGCGCGTCGCCATGCCGCCGGCGAGCACGACGGCGCCGACCTCCCCACGAGCGATCGCTTCGCGGCCGCGCTCGGCGAGGGCTGCGCGTTTCGGGCTGCCGAGGGCCGGCAGCTCGGTGATGTCTTCGGGCCGCGGGGGGGCGACCTCGCCCCGGATGCGGTTGGCTTCGGGGCCCGCCTCGCCGGCACGCAGCCGCTCTCTCAGCCGTTCGAAGGTCGCCTCGTCGAAGCCGAAGCGTTGAAGAAGTGCTTGCGTGCCCTCGTCTACCGCGATGACCATGGGTCCTCCTGGCGTCGGCGAAACCAAACACTTCCCCACAGCGCTGTCCATGGGCCAGGGGATCTTTTTCCGGGGGGAGGGTGCGAGAGAGCGAGTGGGCACTATGCTTGCTTGACGAGGGACGAGCGGCGGGTTGGCTGCCGTCGAGAGGAGAGCGGAGATGAGGTTGCAGATCACGACTTGGACGAAGGCGGCGGTCGCCTTGGGTGTGCTGGGCATGACGGGTTGCGTCGTGCATACGCGGCCGGCACGGGCCACGGTGGTCGCGACGACTCCAGCGGCGACCGGCGTGGTGGTCTACCAGCCCCCACCGCCGGCGCGGGTCGTGGCAACCCGGCCGCCGCCCCCGTTCGCCGGGGCCATCTGGGTCGCGGGCCACTGGCAGTGGAACGGGGGCCAGTACGTGTGGGTCCCCGGGCGCTGGGTGCGGCCCCGCGCTGGTTACGTCTACGTTCAGCCGACCTGGCAGCGTCGAGGGAACGGCTACGTCTACGTGGCTGGCGGGTGGCGCCCCCGGGGCCGGGTTCGCACCACCACCGTACGACGCGGACCGGTGGTGCGCACCACCACGGTTCGTGCGCGGCCCGGAGTCCGGACACGGCGGACGACCGTCGTTACTCCGAGGGGGCGTCGGACGACCACCGTCCGGACCAACCGCCGCCGCCGGACCCGGACGACCACCGTCCGGACCCGCGGAGGCACGCGAACCCGGACGACGACGGTCCAGGTGCGCTGAGCGGGCCTGACGGATGGTGTGAACGGACGTTGGCGCTGCTTCCGGGATCCCGGGGGCGGCGTCGACGCGTTGGCGGGCCCAGGCTCTCTCCGCCCGCCGCACCGCCAGAGCGCGTCCCGTGGATGGAGCGCGTCCCGTGGACTCGGCAGGTTTTCTGGCCGTGTCTGACGCACCCTTGCCGCCATCCGTCACGGCGGTTGCCGGACCGTCACGGCCGCTGCGGGGGACGGGAAGATCTGGAGCCGACCGCGTGTCCGGCGTATGTCAGGTTGAGAGCGAGTGGGATCCTCACGAAAATCGCGGCGCTGGGACCGCGTTCCGAGCGCCTTGTGGGGGGCGCTCGCCGCGTCCCTGGCCGTCCACCTCTTGGGAGCCGGCGTCCTGTCCACGCTACCGGTCCTCGTCGGGCGCCCAGAGGCACCCTCGGCCGAGGAGCGCTCGCCGATGGCCATCGAGCTCGTGGCGTCCGAGGAACCGGCGAGCTCGAGGCGGGCGGAAGCGTCCGATGGAGAGGAGGGTGAGGACGAGCGGCGCCCGCGGGAGGACGAGCTTCCGACGCGGCGCGTGCAGCCCGAGCCCGATCCGCCCCCCGCCGAAGAAGCGGCGCTGGAGCGTGCGCGGCGAGAGATCGCCCCTCCGGCGCCGGACACCCGACGGCTGCAGCCGGTGCAGATCCGGAGCGCCGACCCTGAGGTGGAACCGCCGGAGGACGCACGCTTCGTCGCCGACGAGGCCAGCCGGGTGGAGGAGGAGACCGTGGCGACGCTTCGGAGCTACTCGATGGACGCGCCGGAGGTCGAACCCGCTCGGCCGATCGAGGCGAGCGAGGCGGAGGAGGAAGGCAACGCCGACATCCAGGAGAGCGCTGAGCATCGCGAGCGGGAGGGGAGCGAGTCGCGCTTCGCCACCGAGCAGGAGGTCCGCAGGGAGCGCCGCGCCGACGAAGAGCCGCGCGCCGCGCTTCCGAATACACAGGCCGGCCGCGCCGACGAGGCCCAGGGGTCACGACCCGCAGCCAGCGGTGCGCAGGCGCAGGGATCCGAACGAGCTCAGCGGGAAGGCGGGGGCGAGCGCTGGGAGACGGTGACCCTCTCCGACGGCGAGGGGACCTTCACCGTGCGCCGCCGCGTACGGCCGGAGGGGGAGGGGCAGGGCGGTGGGGGTGGCCCTGCCCGCGAGGCGCACAGCGGGCGCCGAGGTAGGCACGGTGAGCGCCTGGGGCAGAGGGGGCACCGCGGGTCGCGGCGGGGACAGCGCGGCCCCGATCTGCGGCTTTCGTGGAATCAGTTCGAACAGGTGCTGGGCGAAGATCGCCTCCGCGAGGAGCGTGAGCGCTTCGCGCGCGAGCGCCTCAGCAAGCAGCGGGGCCGCAGCGCGGAGCGGCAGCGGCGCTGGGCGGATTTCCGGGCGGCCATCGAGAACTACGTCTCGGACGTTCGGCCCGGCAACCAGACGGCCCTCAACGCCGCCGCCTCGCCCTTCGCGAGCTACATCGCCACGGTTCATCGCCGGCTGCATCGCCACTTTGCCGAACGCTTCATCGCCAACCTGCCCGGCGGCGCCGGCAACCCGTTCAACGACATGTCGCTGCGCACGAAGCTGGAGATCGTGTTCAACGGGGACGGGAGCATCCATCGGGTCGGTGTCGTCCGGACGAGCGGCTTGCTGCCTTTCGACTACGGCGCCTACAACGCGGTCATGAGCGGGCAGCCGTACCCGGCGCCCCCCGAGAGCATCCGGAGCGGCAACGGGAAGGTCTACCTGCATTGGAGCTTCTACCGAAACGCCCGCCAGTGCGGCGCCTTCAACGCGGAGCCCTTCATCCTCCCGAATCCGCCGGGAACGCCCGCTGGGCAGGACGACAGCCCCTTCGTGGATGGTCAGGGGCCGGCGTGGGGTGGGGTGGTGCCCCGGGACGCGCGGCCGAGCTGGGGCGTGGAGCGCGGGCAGGGGTCGGGTGGCGAAGAGGCCGAGCCCGGCCCGGCACGATGATGCGCCGCGGGGATGACGCAGCGTCGTGTGCCGTAGGCGCCGGCGGGGTCCTCTACCTCCGATCGCTCCTCCAGTCCCATCGTTTCGACGAGGGGTTCACCTTCAGACAGGCCACCCGCTACGCCGCGTGATCAGGCACTGAGCTGCACCCGGGTACATTCCCAAACCCCTCGTCGCCGGTCCGTGGCCTGCGGGCGTCCTCGGCCAGCATCTCTCACCTCAAGAATGCTCGGCACTCCCTCGGCTCATGGATGCGACACCAGTCCCGTCCAGTCTATCGACGATCGTTCTTGAGATGTGCTGTAGGCTTTGTTTGGATCCGGTCGTGTCGTGCTCCGCAAGAATCGGAACTGCCTTTCGATGGCGACCTACTGCCATTCAAGGCGAGAGCGAGGATTTCGTGCGCGTTTGGTGCGAAGGCGAGATGCCCGTTGCACTGCTGGCCAATGGATATGAGGGCGGGTTTTCGACCTGTTGGCCCCCAGCGTCACGCTTGATCCTCGACCTTTTTGAAGAGGCCTGGCAGACCTGTGCTGGGACAGTGGAGGAGCGCCTCATTGCGGCCTTTCGTGTCGCGTGCGCGCAGTTCGTCCAGCAGTCCGCGGGGCTTGTCGCTCCCGCCGAATACGTGCCCGGTGCTTCGCTGCTGGCCGCTGCGGTGGACCGTGGCAAAACGCACGTTGCATGGATCGGCGGCGGCACCGCCGTGATCGCCGGCGGACTCGGGGTCAAGGTACGCACGGTTCCTCACACACTGCGGGAGCACTTCAAGAGAGGGCAGCTGGGCGAGGCGGTGGATGCGAGTTTGGTTCCGAATGTTCTGGTCCGCGGGATTGGTTCAGAGTGGCCGGCGGAACAAGGGCCAGAGCACGCCACGTTCGGTGTGGAGTCCGGTGAGACGCTCATGCTGCTCAGTCGGTTGGGTTTTCGAGACACGGGAGTCGTTACCGAAGACCTTGCGAATGCCGCAGCCGCGTTCACGGATCCCACGCTCCTCGCCGAGTTTCTCGCAGAGCTTTCGTTCAAGGATGCGCCATACGCTGCGGTCGCGGCAGTTCGGTTTGGTGGCCAACGGCTGGGCTAGCGGCGCCTGCCGGTCACCATGATGCTCTGGTTCACGCAGCCGCTCCCGATGCACAGCCCCGTGTAGGTCGCGGTCCAGGTTGCTTCGAAGGTGTCTTCGTCGACGAAGCGGCCCCTCAGCCGGTAGGTCTCGGTGCAGCCGAGGTCGCCGCCGGGGACCACGAGGCTCACGTCGAAGGTTCCGTCCGTCGAGCGCATGCTCTGGGTGAGCGGGGCGTTCGCCATGGGGTTCTGGATGTTGCGCCCGTCCACGGAGACGACGGGGCCGACGCATGTGAACTCGACCTCGGTCACGTTGTAGTCGACTTGCGGCGGCCCCCCACCCAAGAGGTCCGCGGCGCAGGTCTGGGCCGGCGCAGGCGTGAGATCGAAGACGCCCGCGCAGGGAACCTCCACGGTCGGGCACGCGCAGCCGCTCATGGACGCGTCGCAGGCGAAGACGCACATGTCCGCGTCGGTGTCGCAGCGGTCGACGGTGCACGGGTCGCTGTCGTCGCAGACGCGGGGAGCCGGCGCGGGCCGACACCCGAACTCCGGCTCACAGACTTCGCGGCCGTTGCAGAAGTTGCCGTCCTGGCAGTCGTCGTCGGTCTCGCAAGGCATGGACGCGAAGCAGCCGGTCGCGGTGCAGACCTCGCCGGCGTCGCATCGCTCGTTCACAGGGGTGTGCGTGCATGCCATGTCCACGCCGCAGGTGTCCAGGGTGCAGGGCACCGCGTCGTCGCAGTCCTCGTCGCCGGTGCAGCCGGTGGCCTCGGTGCAGCCTGTGCCCGGCATCCCGGTGGCCGGGTCGCAGAGCGAGCCCGGCCCCGCAGAGGAGCAGAGCTCGTCGAGCGGCATGTTCCGGCACTCGCCGCCGACGCCGCAGGAGTCGAGGGTGCAACGGAAGCCGTCGTCGCACTCCTCGTCGCTGCGGCAGCTTGGCTCGTCGACGCAGCCGCGGCCCACCTCGCAGATCTGGGCGCCCGGGCAGCGCTCGTCGATGGGGTCGAAGCGGCAGGCGTTTCCGACGCCGCAGGAGTCGATGGTGCAGGGGAGGCCGTCGTCGCAGTCCTCGTCCCGATCGCAGCGCGTCGTGCCTCCGTCCGTTGGGGCGCCCGAATCTCGTGAGCCTCGGTCGTCGTCGCCGCAGGCGGCCAGCAGGAGAGGGAGGAGGGCGAGCCGTAGGTGCGGAAAGGATCTCATGGCGTCCTCATCGGCGCTGCCCGAACAGCGCGACGTTCTGGCTGCCGCAGCCGCTCGGCGAGAGCATGGAGCGGCACGGGCCGGCGGTCCACGTGCCGCTGAACTGGTCGCTGTTGTCGAAGATTCCGGTCAGCCGCACGGTGCCGCAGTTGCCGTCGGTGCCCTGCACGTCGAAGCTCCCCCCGGTCGGGCGCGGGTTCTGGCCGAGGGTGAAGCGACCGGCGGTGACCCGCAGCTCGCTCCCCGAGACGGCGAAGGTGACTTCGCCGAAGCTGTAACTGGACGGGGGGCAGCCGAGGCTGGGGGAAGGCGCCACCAGGAAGGTCCCATCGTAGTGGGTGTCGGGGTCGAAGGGCGCCGGCCCGCCGGCATCGGTGGGCGCCACCCCCGCGTCGCAGCCTGGAGCCGGTTCGTAGCGGCATCCGCCCACGGTGTCGTCGCAACGATCGAGGGTGCACTCGTTGCCGTCGTCGCAGTCGGGCGCGGTGCGGGCCGGCGCGCACATCCCCGCGATGCACTGCTCCTCTCCGTTGCAGAAGAGGCCGTCGTCGCAGTCCCCGGCTGTGGCGCAGCCGCGGCTGCAGCCGCGCTCGGGGCTGCAGCGCTCGCCCGGGCTGCAGCGCTCGTCGAGGGGCGTGTGACGGCAGGTGCCGCCCACGCCGCAGGTGTCGACGGTGCAGGCGTGGCCGTCGTCGCAGTCGCCGTCGGCCTCGCAATCCGTCGCGCCGCTGTCGTTCCCGCTCCCGGTATCGGCCCGGGCGGCGTCCCTCGGGGCGGCGTCCTGCGGCGCCGTGGGGCGGCTGTCGTCTCCGCACCCGGCGAGCGTCGCGAGCGCTGCGAGCAAGCACGCCAGGCGAAGAACCATGCCTTCACGGTAAGGGAGCAGCGAGCCCCTGGTCAATCGAGGGTGGGACCTTCGCTCGCGCGGCGGCGTCGGGCTGCCAAGACGAGGAGCACCCACAGCGCGCCCGCGCCGGAGCGGTCCCCGGCCTGTGCCGCGCAGCCCCCGCAGCCCCCCTCCGAGGGGGCGTCGCTCGGGGGCGTGGCGCGGTCGTTTCCGGCGTCG
>JALVDI010000342.1 GCA_027009115.1 Polyangiaceae bacterium
CCCGGGCCGTCCGCTGCGGCGCCGCTGATCGATGCGACATGATGAATCCTTCTGGGCGAACCGCGCTTACGACGTTTGCGCGGATCGTGCTATCGGCGGGCTGCTCAGCCGACGGTATTGACCCCGCCCGAGCCGATCCAAGCTGCCGTTGAGTCTGGCGTGAGCGTGGGGGAGCGCGTCTTCGGGCCCCCTCCGGTCGCCGCCCCCCGCCGAGGCGATGTTGACGTTGCGCCCCCGATGGCCTACCTCCACGCCCATCGGCGAAGGATTGAGGGCGATGAACAAAGCGATGCTCGTGGCGTGTGTGGTCGGCGGCTTGGTCCTTGGATGTGGCGACGACGATGGGGGAACGCCGGACAGCGGTGCAGACACAGGGGTCGACGCGGGCTCCGACGCACAGGTGGACGCTGGCTCGGACGCCGGTATTGACAGCGGCTTCGACGCCGCGACCGCCTGCGAGGAAGGCTGCGATCTCGAGGAGCTAGAGCTGGGAGCCCACCACGCCTGTGCCCGCCGCGCGAACGGCGAGGTACTGTGCTGGGGCTGGAATCGCTTCGGTCAGCTCGGGGACGGTCGTCACGGCCACGCCGACTGTACCGGCGTGGGCGGGACCGAGACCCAGGACTGTTCGCCGGAGCCGGTGGCGGTGGTGGATGTCGTCGCAACGGCCATCACCTCCAACAGCGGCCTGAACACCTGCGCGATGCAGGTGGACGGCACGGTCTGGTGCTGGGGGCTGTCGGACTTCCCGCCTCCCGGCTCCGATCAGCGTGATCAGCTCTTCTTCCCCGAGCAACTCCCCACCTTCGGCCCAAACCCGAGGACCGTGCAGACCCGCAACGGCAACACCTGCACGATCACCGCGTCCGGGGCGGTCGAGTGCTGGGGGGACAACAGCTCCGGACAGGTCGGCGACGGCACCTTCGTCGAACGGATCACGGCCACGGTAGTGCCCGGCCTCGCCGATGTGGTCGAGCTCGACCTCGGCTCCGGCCAGTTCGCCTGCGCTCGCACCGCAGACGGCGTGTCCTGTTGGGGGAGCAACCGGAGCGGCCAGCTCGGGGACGGGACGGGCGGTCCAGGCACCCACGGTCTCTGCGGCGAGACGGGGCGCGAGTACGACTGCTCGGCGGAACCGGTAACCGTGACCGCTTTCACGACGGAGGCGCCCAGCGGCCTCGCCGCCCAGCTCGATCTTGGCCTCGAGCACGGCTGCGCGGTCACCGAAGCCGGGGAGATCTGGTGCTGGGGCAACAACGACGCCGGGCAGTTGGGCACCGGCGACAGGACGGCCACGAACACGCCCGTCATGGTTCCGGGGATCGCCGGCGCCGCCCAGGTGGCCCTCGGGGTCAACAACACCTGCGCCCGCCTCACGAACGGCAGCGTGCTGTGCTGGGGCGCCAACGACGAAGGTCAGGTTGGTGACGGCGCCGCGGTCGGAAGCCACGACGAGTGCGAAGTCTTCAGCGAGCGCATCGACTGCGTGCTGACCCCCTCGCCGGTGAGCCTGCCCTCCGGCGCGATCGATCTCGCCGCGGCGGGGCGTTTCGTGTGTGCGCTCCTCGAGGACGGCAGCGTGTCGTGCTGGGGCGAGAACAACCGGCGGCAGCTCGGACCCAACGGCCCGGCGGACCGGAGCCGTTCGACGGCGCCGGTCGAGGTCGACGGTTTCCAGTGATGGCGACGGGGGGGCCGTGGCGGGATTCGGGCGCCCCACGGCTCGTGTCCGCGCTCGGGTGAGGCGCGGCCCATGGAGCCATCCACCCTCGAACGCTGGGAACGCTTGCGCGGCGTGGAGATGGCCCGCCGCATCCTCGATGAAGGGTTCGGGCTGCCGCTGCTCCTGCTCGGTCCGGAAGGACCGGCGGCTCACGCCCGCGGCGGAGTCCTCCGTGCCTTGAGCGACCCGTGCCGGGTGGCCCTCTTCACGCGGGAGGGGTTCGCCCGCTGCGACGCATTCTACCGCGGCCTCGAATCAGGCACCCATGTCTGCCACCTCGGACTGCACGCCTTCGTCGAGCCGGTGCGCGTGGAGGGCGTAATCGTCGCGCACGTGGCGGTGTCGGGTTTTGCTCGGGGCGACGAGCCGAGCCGAGCCGAGCTCTTCGACAGCCTGCGTACCCTCGACCCCAGCGTGGTCCCGGACCGACTCCGCCGTCTGCCCATCGTCGACGAAGGGCACCCGGTCCATGCCGTACTCCGGGCGGTCGCCGCCGAGATCGCGGCCCATGAAGCCGAGCGCCGCCGGCGTGAACCGGAGCGGGGCGGAGGCGCCCCGGGGATGTGGGGCATCGTCGGTCGGTCGCCGCAGATGGAGGCTGTCTTCCCTCTCTTGTCGCGCCTGGCCGCCTCGAACGCGACGGCCCTCGTGCTTGGCGAGAGCGGCACGGGCAAGGAGCTCGTCGCCCGCGCGCTGCACGAGCACGGCCCTCGCGCCGCGGCCCCCTTCGTAGCCCAGAACTGCGCGGCTTTGCCCGCAGACCTGCTCGAATCGGCACTCTTCGGCCACGTGCGCGGGGCCTTTTCGGGGGCATCGCGGAGCAGCGCGGGCCTCTTCGGCACCGCCGACGGCGGCACTCTCTTCCTCGACGAGGTGGGCGATATGTCCCCCGCGCTGCAGGTGAAGCTACTGCGCGTGCTCCAGGACGGCACCTACACCCCTGTCGGAGCCACCGCCCCACGCCGCGCCGACGTGCGGGTCATCGCCGCAACCCACAAGGACCTCGGCGCTCTCGTCGAGGAGGGGTCGTTCCGGGCCGACCTCTTCTACCGTCTCCACGTCTTGCCGCTGGTTCTGCCCCCGCTTCGCGACCGAGTGGGCGATCTGCGCCTCTTGGTCGAACACTTCCAGCAGGAGCTCGGCGGGCCGCCTCGGGTGAGCGACGCGGCCTGGCGCTGCCTGGAGCGCTATCGGTGGCCGGGCAACGTGCGGGAGCTGCGAT
>JALVDI010000343.1 GCA_027009115.1 Polyangiaceae bacterium
CGGCCGACCCTCGACGAGCTCTACGTCTGCGGGCGCGATGTGGAGGGCACGCTCCACGAGCCTCGGGTGCTGATGTACTACACCGATCATCACCCCTTCCGGTGGCGTGCGATGTCCGTGGGTTTCGTCGAGCGGACCTTCGCGCCGATGGATGCGAACTACGATTGGTACTCCGTCTGGAAAGGGCGTCTGGAGCACCATCGGCTGGTGCTGATGTCTCCTCGGAATGCCGAGGCCATGGGGGTCTCGCTCCGCCAACTGCTCCGCTGCCGGAGGCGGCCGTGAGGGGCGCGCGGCGCAGCTTGGGGCTGCGCGAGGCCTTGCGGCGCGTGAAGGAGCGGCCGCTCGAGGTGCAACAGGCCGTGGCGCGCGCGTACCGACGCTCACGGGAACGGGCAAGCGTGGCGGAGAACCTCTGGCTCGCCGGCGCGCCCGGTGCGCTCGAGGCCGCCCGAGAGTCCCTCGAAGCGGCCATCGAAGCGGCGTCGCTTGCGTCGGACCGGGATGAAGCCGCTGCGCTCGCGGCCCTCGGCTTGCCGTCCCGGGCGGTCGAGGAGGTGCTGGGTGCCCGCGGCTCGACCTCGCTCCGGGAGATCTTGGGAGCCGCGCGCCGTCTCCGCCGGGCCCTCGGTCCCCAGCGCTGGACGGCGGCGCAGGTGCGGCGAATTCGTCTCGCGCTCGCGGCGGCGCTGCTGGGTCTGCTCGGGCTGCTGGTGCTCTTCGTGGTTCGGGACATCCAGCGCCGCATGCAGCTCGCCCGTGCGCCGTGGGCTGTGAGCTACTGGGACAACGCCGAGTTCGAAGGTTCCCCCAGGACCCAGGTCGGCTGGCAGAGCCCGAGTCACGACTGGGGGGAGGAGGGCCCGCTCTCGGAGGTGGACGGCTTCGCGCTTCGGCTGGAGAGCTGCCTTCGACTGGAAGAGAGCGGCACCCTGCGGCTGCGCCTCGGCTCCGACGATGGGAGCCGCGCTTACGTCGATGGGGCGATGCTCGTGGACAACTGGGGCGACCACGGCCCCCGCCAGGTGAGTGGTGAGCGGCCCCTCGGGGCGGGAGCTCACCGCCTGCGGGTGGACTACTACGAGCGCGGCGGAGGCGCCCAACTCCACGTCGATCTGGATGTTGACGTGCCCTACGAGCTCTCGCCGGTCGGCGAGGGTTGCGACTGAGAGCGGGCGGCGCGCTGCTCTTCGAGCTCGGCGCGCAGCATCGCGCACTCCTGCGTTAGCCGCCGGATCTTGCGGGCATTGACCGAGGTCGCGATCGTCAAGGTCATGAGGTTCCACAGCACGTAGAGGATCGCGAGGGCGAAGAGCGCGTTGCTCGCGACCTCGATCTGCAGCGCATGAGCCAGGGCCGCCAGAAGCTCCGGGTGGATCGTGAAGACGATGGCAGCCACCGTCGACAGCACCCACGAGAGGCTCTCGCGCAAGGAGACGCGGCCGGTTCGCACGAGCCACAGTACCCAGAGCAGGAGCGCCAGGAGGACGACGACCCCCGCGACCTGCAAGCGGAACGGGATCATGGCGCCCCCGGCAGCAACAAGATGGAGAGCGAGACCTTCACGAAGTAGTAGAGCGCGCCCAGCGTGCCGATGGAGCTCTCGCCGTGCTCGCGTGCCGCCATCCGCACCGGGACCTCCACCACGCGGAGCCCGGATCGCTGCGCGACGGCGATGGCTTCGGGTTCAGGATAGTCCGATGGATAGCTCTTGGCATAGAGCGCGATCGCTGCGCGCCCCGTGGCTCGGAAGCCGGAGGTCGGGTCCGTCACGCGGACGCCGTTGGTCAGTCGGAGCAGCCAGCAGAGGTAGCGAATGCCCGCACGCCGAGCCGCGGTCGAGCGGAAGCCGCCAGCGTCCTCGCCCAGGAAGCGAGAGCCGATGACCACGTCGGCGACGCCGTCGCGCAGGGGGGCGAGCGCCGCCGGGATGAAGCGGGGATCGTGTTGCCCATCGCCGTCGATCTGGACGGCGGCGTCGTAGCCCCGGCGTTGGGCCCAGAGGTAGCCGGTCTGCATCGCGCCGCCGATGCCGAGGTTGATCGGGGCTTGGAGCACCGTGGCGCCATGGCTCGCGGCGACCTCGGCGGTCGCGTCGCTGGAGCCGTCGTCGACGACACACACGTCAGCGAAGGGCGCGTGTTCGTGCAACGCGCGCAGCACCCCGGGCAGGTTTCTCTCTTCGTTGTACGCCGGGACGATGACCAACACCCGCACGCGCCGAAGCTAGCAGCCCGGGGGCCAATTGGGGCGGGGCAAATGCCGCGGGGCGAGAGGGAATTGGGGGACTATCCGGGTGGCCGCCGGGGGGACCTGCGGCGGTTCTGTCGGGCGAGACGGGCGGCCAGCCGTCCAAGGCGATGGGGCTCGCCGCAGGCGTGGGCGTGGCGCAGCGCGGGCGCCAGGCGGCGGAGCCGATGCTCGTAGAGCTTGGCCAAGGCGAGGTGGGTCTCGGAGCGTTCGTTCACGGCCAGGGCTTCGAGGAGCGCCTCCTCCTCCGCGGCAACGTGGCCGGCTTTGCGGGCGACCCGCGCGCGGAGCATCCAGGCTTCGAAAGTGCATTGGGTATCTCCGCCCCCCTCGATCGCCGCGCTCGCGAACTCGACGGCCCGGGGGTAGTCGCCGGCACGCTCGGCCACCCGGGCGTAGCCCAGATGATCGAGAGGTTCGTCCCGGGGGCGCACGACCGCGAAGCGTCGGGTGAGCTCGCCGAGGATCGCCGCAAGGGCCACCAGGTCGTGGCCGTTGTGCTCGACGACCGCGTTGAGGCGACCCGGGTCCCCGCTCCGCACGAAGGTCAGGAAGATCCGGGGGATCTCGGCTCCTGCGACGTCGTGCTCCCGGGTGAACGAGAGGAGTTCGCGCTCCATCTCCACGAGGCGAACAGAGCCCATGCGGCGCTTGAAGACCCGCCGGCTGCAGTGGAGCAGATCGAG
>JALVDI010000344.1 GCA_027009115.1 Polyangiaceae bacterium
AGGAGCTCAAGAAGCCCATCGCCAAGGCACTGGTCTTCGGGGAGCTTGCGGAAGGAGGCGTTGCGGCGGTCGATGTGGTAGACGACGCGCTGGCCATCACCTTTCGCTGATGTCGCCGCTTGCTGCATCGAGGACCGCTAGCGCCTGTGCCGGGGCCACATCGAGTTCCCAGCGACCGGTGCGCGTGGGGGCTCGCAGGACCTGCGCGAGTTGCGTCAGGAACTCGTCCCGGGGCACCTCCCGCGCCCCAAATCGTTGGAGATGAGCCGTCTGGACCTGGCAGTCGACGAGCTGGAACTCCCAGCGGACGAGCTGCGCCAGGAAGGTGACGAAGGCCACCTTCGACGCGTTGGCGATTCGGGCGAACATCGACTCGCCGAAGAAGCCCACCCCCAGGGACACCCCGTAGAGCCCGCCGACGAGCCGAGGGCCCTCCCAAGCTTCGACGCTATGGGCGAAGCCGCGCTCGTGGAGCGCGACGTAGCCATCGCGGAGCTGGGGCGTGATCCAGGTCCCGGTCTGACCCGGGCGGGCGACAGCGGCGCACAGATCGATGACCTCCTGGAAGGCTCGATCGGTCGTGATCCGCAGCTTCGTCCGGCGCAGCTCCTTGCGTAGGCTCCGGGACACGTGCACCTCCGTGGGCGCCAGCACGCACCTCGGATCCGGCGAGAACCACAGCAGCGGGAAGCCCTCGACGGGCCACGGGAAGATGCCCCTGCGGTACGCGGCCAGCAGCCGTTGAGGCGAGCAGTCACCGCCCACGGCGACGACACCGTCCTCGTTGGCGTGACTCGGGGGAGGGAAGCTGCGATCAGGACCGAGCAGGTAGACCGGCACCTCGACCTCCGGAGCAGCTCACCGGCGCCGCCGCCCAGCTCATCGCACCTCCACTGGGCTCGTCACGCCGAAGACGGCGCCCGTGAGCACCGGTTCGGCCGGCGGCCCATCGGCCCGAGCCAGCACGAAGTCCGCGCCGGCGAGGGGCACGTCGAAGACCTCGTCGAACCGAAGCTCCGCGGTGGACGCCGGAATCGCCCGGTCGACGACAGGGTTGGGCCCGGCGTAGACCCGCACCCGATCCACTTCGACCCAGGGGGCCGCCCGCACGACGACTCGCACCGGAACCGAGTCGCCGACCACCGCCCCCGGCTCCAGGGTGACAAAGGCGCCGCCGCACACAGTCGTTTGGGCTGCGCGCAGACCAGCGGCGACGTCCATCCAGCGGAAGGTCCCCCGGGTGTCGTCGGGCACGCGGATGTAGGTCCGCGGCGAGCCCGCCGGGTTGCCGCTCCGGTGCGAATCGCTGTTGCCCATCATGCCGAAGCGCCAGCCACCCGCCCACAGCCCGAGCAGGTCCGCGAGCGACGCCTCGTCGTCCCCGTCGAGGCGCGAGTTGAAGGCCTCCACCACGTCGAAGTCGAAGTCGTTGAGGTCGGTCCCCTCCGGGAGGCCGAGGTCTGCGGGGGTCGAGCCCGCCATGGCCGTGACCGGATCGAGGGCGATGGACTTGAACCAGCCGGAGGAGCGCCGCCGAGGATGGTTGACCTGCACCACGCTCCCGCCCAGCCCGACGTCCCCCATCGCGCGCAGCGAATCGAAGGTGTCCAGGGGCGTCTGCTCGAACCAGCGGGGCGCCCCCCAGGCCGAGGCGTCGGGGTCGCGGACCAGGGGGTAGCCGTTGATGTGCGCGAGGATCGGGTCGGAGACCTCCACGCCCACCACCGAGAGAACCCAGGCGTCGAGCCCTTGGGCCTCCAGGAAGGGCCCGTAGTCCGTGAGGACGTCGTGATCCGTCGAAGCGACGACTTCGAGACCTTCGGCGGCGATGATGCGGACGGCGTCCGGCAAGGCGTGACGGCTGTCCGTGCTCAGCTCCGAGTGCAGATGAAAGTCGCCGGCGACCCACCCCGAGGTGTCGACGACCCGCGGAAGATCGACGGACACGGTGTGCTCGGCGCCTTCCACCAGCGTGACATCTTCGACATGAATGTCGTACTCGGGTCCCCGCGACAGGGTCACCCGAACGTCCTTTGGCGGAAGGGTGATCGCCTCGGGACCGAAGACCGCCCAGCGGCCGAGCTCGTGCCCATCGCTCTCCACGGTCACCCGCAGGGGCGCCACCTCCCCACCCGCCGTGGCGTCGATGCGGAGCGTCGCTCGGGGCGCCGGCGGGACCGCGGCGTCGGCCGTCGGCACCCCAGCGAAGAAGGGCCCGAAACCCGCCCGAGCTTCGTAGGCGCCGCTCGGCAACAGCGCGCGCACCACGCCATCCTCGCCGACCCTCGTGCGAAGCCACAACGCCTCGCCCTGACGAACCTCCACGCGGTCGCCCGGGGCCGCGGTCAGAGCCACCTCCGTGAGCCCGTCGTCCGGCGTCGTGACCGCGCCGAAGGCCGCGTCGGCCGTGTCGCTCAGGGCGAGCAGAACCTGCCAGGAAGCGGACTCGCCCGCCCGCACGACCACCCGTTCGTCGCTCTGCATGATGACGATCGAGCGGATGAGCGAGAGGCTCCCACCGGCGTGAAGGATGCGCAGCGCGTAGGCGTCGGAGTCCGCCTCGCCCACGAGCCAAGGGCCCGACGCGCCTCCGGAGACGTCGCCCACTCCGAGCACGCCCTCCCCACCCGGCTGCATCAGCTCCGCCGCGCCCCCGGCGAGCGCCAGAAGCGAGGGACGCCCGACGACCTGGGGGACCCCCTCCTTCGCCGCCAGGTGAACGGTGACGCGGAGCACCTCCTCGTCCGGGCGCAGCTCGTAGTCGATGGCTCCGAAAGCTGGCGGCGTCCGGAAGGCCCCGCCCAGGGCGCCGGTTAGCAGCGCGATGCCATCCAGCTCGTAGAGAACCCGAACCCGCGCCGGTCCGTCGTCGCCGGCTTCCGTGATCACGATCTCCGTGGGGCGCGCGCTGGCCAGATCGAGGCCGAGATGAAGCTCCTTGAGCAAATCGACGCCGCCCTGGCGCGCGGCGTCCACCACGCCGCCCCCGAAGGCGCCCAGCGTGACGGCCGCCTCGGAGCTGCTCGCGCGTAGAATCACGCGCACCCGGCTGTTCTCCAGGAGGATGTCCCCGATCCGGCCGGCGGCGACGGATCCCTCGACGAGCTCCTCGGCGCACTCCACCACTTTGGCCCTGCTCTGGCCCGGCTCTGGCGCCCCGGTCGAACAACCCTCGGGCACGGCGGGGTCGGCGATTGCCTCGAAGGAGGGCGGGTCGGGGAGCATCCCGTCCGGCGCGTCGGCGCCCACGTCGGAACCTGCGTCGCTTCCCGCCGCGTCGACCCCTCCGTCGTCGTCGCCACAGGCCACGCTCGCGATGAGCGCCATCAGGAGGATGCTGCGTGCTGGCATGGGCGACACTCTATCCCCACCCCGAGGCGAGGTCACCGGCTTGTCCTCTCCGTCCTTCGAACGTCAAGGACGCGGCCGGCGGCGCGCGAGCAACCGGTAGATTGGCAGCCCGTCCTCCTCGGCGCGGCGCTCGCGGTTGCTGACGGCCCCGAAGGGGTTGTGGTCGAGCTCGGCCGAGAGCACCTCGAAGGCCGGGTGGTTCGCCACGGTTCGATGGTAGAGCTCGTGGCGCTCGGGAACGTCGGTCTGAACGAAGAGCTCGCCTCCGGCGGCCGTGAGCCGCGCCAAGGTATCGAGAAAGCTCGGCTGCAGCACGCGGCGCTTTTGATGCCGCTTCTTCCACCACGGATCGGGAAAGTGCACGAAAGTCCGCGCCACGATCCCTTCCGGACCGCAGCGGCGAAGGATCGTCCGCGCGTCCCCGGCCCACACCGTCACCTTGTCCAGCCCCAGGCGCTGCCGACGCCGCTCCACTTTCGTGGCCCACTTCGCCTTGATCTCGATGCCGAGCAGCCGGTTGTGCGGCGCGCATTCCGCTCGCGCGAAGAGGCTCATGCCGCGACCGAACCCGATGTCGAGCTCCAACGGTCCGGCGCCGCCCCCAACCGCCGAGAGATCGATGGGCCCCTCATCGGGTGGACGCGGCGCGAGGAGCTCGTAGCGGATGGGCTCGGGCACGAGCCGAGGATTGGTGACCGAGCCCCTTGGGGCAAGTTGACACGGCGGCGCGGTGCGGGAATGGTCCGCTCGCCTTGCTCCTCCGGATCGCCAGCCTTTACCTCGCCCTCTTCCTCTCCGGTGCCGCGGCTCTCGTCTACCAGTCCACCTGGGGCCGCATGCTCCAGCGCGTCTTCGGGGTCAGCGATCTCGCCGTCGCCACGGTGCTCGCGACCTTCTTCCTCGGGCTCGGACTCGGCTCTGCCGCTGGCGGACGCTGGGGAAGCAAGGTCGAACGGCCCGCCCGGCTCTATGCGCTGCTCGAGATCGCCATCGGCGCCTGGGCGCTCCTGAGCCTGGTGCTGATCCCCCGCGTGCACGACCTCTACGCCGCGATCGGCGGAGGCAGCAGCTTCGGCCTGCTGACGATCGTCCGCTTCGTCATCGCCCTCTTCATCCTCCTGCCGCCGACGCTGCTGATGGGCGCCACCCTTCCGGTGCTCATCGCAGCCGTCGCCCGCCGCGGCGTCTCCTGGTCCTCGAGCGCGACGTGGCTGTACGCCACCAACACCTTCGGTGCCGTGATCGGCGCCGGCATCACCGGCCTTTACCTCGTCCCCACCTTCGGCGCGAAGTTCTCCATCGTCGTCGCAGCGGGCGCGAGCTTCAGCGCCGCGGCGATCGTCTTCGTGCTCTGGCACACCACCGGCGCGAAGAACCCGAGCGGTGCCAGCGCGCAGGAGGCGACCGGTGCCGACGACCGCGGACCCACGGCCGCCGCGGCCGCCGTCTCCTCCGATGCCCGCTCCAGCATTCGGCTGGCCATGACCGCCGCGTTCGTCGCCGGCGTCGCCTCCTTGGCGAGCGAGGTCCTCTGGACGCGCACCCTTCGGCTGGTCGTTCAGGGCACCACCCAGGCCTTCGCGGCCATGCTGGTCAACTTCCTCGTGGGCATCGCCTTGGGCAGCCTCGTCGCCGAGCGGCTGATGCGCAGGCCCGGACGCGACCCGGCGAAGCTCTTCGCGTTGACGCAGCTGCTGCTCGCCGTCCTCACGGTGGTCGCGATCTTCGTTGGCTCCCAGCTCCCGAGGCTCTCGGTCCTCGTGCAAGGAACCGCCGAAGTCGTACCGCACGAGGCGTGGGTGATCCTCGCGCTCTCTGCGGTGCTCCTGCTCCCCCTCGCGCTGGTGCTGGGGACCTCCGTACCCCTGGCGTGGCGCATCGCGGGCGGCGACGCCTCGGAGGCCGCCGACCACAGCGGCCGCGTGCTGGCGGCCAACACCCTGGGCGGCCTGCTGGGCTCCCTGTGCGCTGGCTTCGTGCTCATCCCCGGCTACGCGCACCTCCTCGAAGGGACCAGCCCCTCCGAGCTGAGGGTCTCCGCGCTCGAGCTCTCGCTCATGACCGTGATGGGCATCCACCTCATCGCGGCCACCCTCGTGCTGCGCGCACGGGCTCGCACTCTCGCCGCCAAGGTCACCGCCCTCACCGGCCCCCTGGCCCTCGGTGTGGCGCTCGTCGCGATCGGGCCGAGCCTCAACCTCCCGTTCCTGCTCGACGCCTGGTACGACCCGACGACCGCCGTCATCTCCGGACCGGAGGAGCACTGGCGGGACAACGTCGTCTTCCTGCGCGAAGGCCGCAACACGACGGTCACCATCCTGGACCGGGACCAAACGCTCCGGCTCTTCAACGACGGGCGCCCCGAGTCCGGCTTCGGCGCCGACGAGCCCGGCTTCGGGGAAGAGCTCGTGGTGCTTGGCTCGCTTCCCTCGGTCTTCGCCCACGATCGCGGTCGGGCCATGGCCATCGGCCTGGGGGCCGGACACACCACAGCGGTGCTCCTCGGAGGCCCCTGGCGCGAGGTCCACGTCGTCGAGCTCGAGGGCGCGGTCGTGGACGCCGCGCGCTTCCTCTACGAGGCGCGGGAGCGGCCCTTCCCCCTGGACGACGACCGCACGCGGCTCATCGTCGACGACGCCCGCGCACAGCTCGTCCTGGCCGACGCCGAGAGCTACGACGCGATCGTCAGCCAGCCCTCGCACCCGTGGCTGGCCGGCTCCAGCGCCCTGTATACGCAGGAGTTCTTCCTGGAGGTCGAGCGCGCCCTCACCGACGGCGGCGTCCTGTCCTTGTGGACCAACCTCTTCCGGATCGACATCGAACATCTGCGCAGCATCGTCGCGACGCTCCTGGAGGTCTTCGACCACGTCCGGGCCTTCGTCGTGGAAGACTCGAGCTTCATCCTCATCGCGGGCAACGATGCGCTCCCCCTCGACCAGGAAGCCGCGGAGCGCCTGAGCTACGAAGGCCTCCGGCCGTTCCTCCGCCCCTTCTCTCTCGACGACCTGGTGGACTACGCCGCCGGGATGGAGCTCGACACCGCGGGCGCTCAGGCGTTCGCGGCGGGGGGAGACATCATCGTCGACGATCGCCCCGCCCTCGAGTTCGACCTCGCCCGCATCCCGCACCTGCAGGACCTGTCACGCCACGACGTGGACTACGCCCTCTCGGAGATCCCCTGGATCACCCCCGAGACCTTCGCCGCGGTCCCCGAGGAGCTGCGCACCGACTTGCTGATCAACCGCGTCGAGTACGTCGTGCTCCGTCGCCGCGCGATCCTGCGGGTGCGCGCCTCGCTGGCGAACCTCGACATGCCGGCCGCCGATCGGCACCTCGTCGAGGGCGTGATCGCCGAGTACCTGGGCGACGTGAGCGGCGCTCTGGAGCACTACGACGCTGCTCTCACCGACGACCGGGCCGCGTACCGCGCCGACCAGCTCCGAAGCGCCGAGAGGCTTCACCGAAGCTTGCTCGCAACCCTCGACAGGCCCCGCAGCCGACCGACCTCCCTCCGCCCCTTCCTGATCGCCGCCCTCGAGCTTCGCGACGCCAGCGCCGCCCGCCGGGGGATCGCGATGCACGAGGAGGTCGGCAACCCGGCCGACGAACCTTGGGTGCGCTTTGCCCGAGCCTGGGCCGACGGGAGCTGCGAAGCCCTGCGGTCCGTCACCGTCGAGGCCCCCCAGGTCCTCGACGAGCTCCCCGCGGCGCTGGAGGCCGCACGGTGCGCCTTCGCCGCAGGCGACGAGGACGCTGGACTCCGCTACATGCGTGCCTATCATCGAGCGGCCAGGGCGGAGGCCGCGAGGAACGGGCGCGACGGACGGGAGGCGCACAACGCGGGCAACAACGGGCTGGCGATGTGCTACTTCCGCCGCGCGCTGGCGGCCTACCCGGCGCACGCGGCCTCGGCCGCGGCCCTCGCGCGGATGCTCCACGGGCTCGAGCGCGACGAGGAGGCCACGCGGGTGCTCCGCCGGGCCTACGAGGCGGCGCGCGGGCTCCCCTCGGCCGAAGCGGCGCTCCGCGGCGCCGCCGAGGAGCTCGGCGTCTCTCTCGACTGACCCGGGCGCCCGCATTTCCTTGACGCGGCGGCGCCGGGGGTTGTACCAACACCGTGGAATTCCCTTCGTTTTGTTGGGAATCGGCACCTTGGAGGCAACCTGGTGGCGGTGAAGATCCTGGCGGTCGACGACAGCCTCACGATGCGAAAAATCATGGAGATGACCTTCGCCGGCGAGGACGCCGACGTGGTCACGGTCGCGTCGGGTGCGGAGGCCGTCGCCAAGGCGAAGGAGCTGCGGCCCGACGTGGTCTTCGCCGACGTCTCGATGGAGCCGGACGGATACGCCGTTGCCCAGGCGATCAAATCCGACCCGGTGCTCGCGAACACCGCCGTCATCCTGCTCGCCAGCCAGCACAACCCCTTCGACGAGGCGAAGGGCAAGAGCGCCGGCGTCGACGACCACGTCGCCAAGCCCTTCGACTCGCAGGTGGTGATCGACAAGGTCAGCCAGGTACTCAGCCGACCCCGCGCCAAGGCGGCCGGCGCTTCCGTCGCTCCACCGGCGCGACCCGCGGGTCGCACAGGGGGGAGCGCCAAGGCGCCCTCCGGGCGCTCGCCCAAACGGACCATGGCCTTCGGCTCCCCGCCTGTCCGGCCGCCCCAGGCGCCCGCCAGGCCCCAGGCGCCCACGAAGCCCGAGCCTCCCGCCAAGCCCGAGCCTCCCGCCAAGCCGGTGCTCGAGCTCGCCGACGACCTCCTCGACGAGCCCGGGGTGGTGCCGGCGCCGGCAAAACCTCAGGCGCCCGCCAGGCCTCAGGCGCCCGCCAGGCCTCAGGCGCCCGCCAGGCCTCAGGCGCCGGCCAAGCCTCAGGCACCCGCCAAGCCTCAGGCGCCCGCCAGGCCTCAGGCGCCCGCCAGGCCTCAGGCGCCCTCCAGGCCTCAGGCGCCCGCCGGTGCGAGCGCGCCGAAGCCTGCGGCTGCCGCGGCGACGGCCGCAGCGACGGCCTCCATGGCCGACAAGCTCGAGTCGCTGGGTCTGGACAAGGACCAGATCGCCGGAGTCCTCGCCCTCTCCCGCGAGGTGATCGAACAGGTCGTGTGGGAGGTCGTCCCGGACCTGGCCGAGACCTTGATCAAGGAAGAGATCGCCCGCCTCACCGCCGACTGAGGTCTCGCGCGACACGCCCCGCGCCCGGCCTGTCCACAGGTCGGGCGTTCGCGTACGCGGGTGGCGCCCGGCGCCGCGCGTCAGCCTTGACCAAGCTTGCGGCAGCGATCAGAAGCAGCACATGACCGAAGCCCTCCCCAAGGCCTACGCACCCGGCGACGCCGAAAAGAAGTGGTACGCGTTCTGGGAAGACCACGGGTTCTTCGAGGCAAGCAGCGCCCCCGACGACGATCGGCCCACCTATACCATCGCGATCCCGCCGCCGAACGTCACCGGAACACTGCACATGGGGCACGCCTGCCGCACGACCTTCGAGGACGTCCTCGTCCGCTACCACCGGATGAAGGGGCTGAACACCTTGTGGATCCCCGGCACCGATCACGCCGGCATCGCCACGCAGGTCGTCGTCGAGCGACAGCTCCGGGCGCGCGGTCTGAGCCGCCACGACCTCGGGCGCGAGAAGTTCCTCGAAGAGGTCTGGAAGTGGAAGGAGAAGTCCGGCGGCCGCATCCTCGCACAGCTCCGCGAGATGGGCGCAAGCTGCGACTGGTCACGAGAGCGCTTCACCATGGACGAGCCGCTCTCCCGCGCCGTGCGGGAGGCCTTCGTACGTCTCTACGAAGAGGGGCTCATTTACCGTGGCGAGCGCATGGTCAACTGGGACATCGCCACCCAGACAGTGCTCAGCGACCTCGAAGTCGACCAAGAGGAGAATGTGCCCGGCGAGCTCTACGAGTTCGCCTACCCCGTCGAGGGCACCGACGAAGAGCTCGTCGTAGCCACCACACGACCCGAGACGATGCTTGGCGATACCGCCATCGCCGTCCACCCGGACGACGAACGCTATACGCATCTCCACGGCAAGTTCGTGCGGCACCCCTTCCTCGAACGCCGCATCCCCATCATCACCGACGCGGAGCTCGTGGACATGGAGCTGGGCACCGGCGCGGTGAAGGTGACCCCCGCCCACGACCCGAACGACTTCGCCACCGGCGAGCGTCACGGCCTCGAGCGCATCGTCATCTTCAACCTCGACGGCACCCTCAACGAGAACGGCGGGCCCTTCGCAGGCATGACGATCAAGGAAGCGCGCAAGGCCGTGCGCGCGAAGCTGGCGGAGCTAGGGCTCGAGCGTGGTGTTCGCAAGCACAAGATGACCTTGCCGCGTTCGCAGCGAAGCGGCGAGGTCGTCGAGCCGATGATCAGCCAGCAGTGGTTCGTGAAGATGGAGCCCCTCGCGGCGCCGGCGATCGAGGCCGTGGAGAAGGGCCTCGTCACGATCCTTCCGAAGGACTGGGAGAAGACCTACTTCCACTGGTTACGGAACATCCAGGACTGGTGCATCAGCCGCCAGCTTTGGTGGGGCCACGCCATCCCCGCGTGGTACTGCCAGGAGCGGGGCTGCGGGGCGATCACCGTCAGCCGCGACGATCCAACACAGTGCTCGCGCTGCGGCTCGCCCCGGATCGAGCAAGACCCGGACGTTCTCGACACCTGGTTCAGCTCGGCCTTGTGGCCCTTCTCGACCCTCGGTTGGCCCGACGCGACGGCGGACCTCGCGCGCTTCTACCCGACCCAGGACATGGAGACGGGCTACGACATCCTCTTCTTCTGGGTCGCCCGCATGATCATGATGGGGCTCCACTTCATGGGGGAAGTGCCCTTCTCCCGCGTCCTGCTCGCGGGGCTCGTCACCGACGAGCGCGGCGAGAAGATGAGCAAGGTCAAGGGCAACGTCATCGATCCCCTGGACGTCATCCACGGAGCCACCCTCGACGACCTGCTCGCCAAAGCGCAGTTCAACGGCGCCAAGCCCAACGGGCTCGCGTATCTCAAGAAGACCTACCCCAACGGGTTCGCCCAGTACGGCGCCGATGCGCTCCGCATGACCCTGCTGAGCTACTCGCCTCAGGCGCGGCGCATGGCCCTCTCCCTCAAGCGCGTCGAGGGCTACCGGAACTTCGCCAACAAGCTGTGGAACGCCGCCCGCTATGCGTTGATGAAGCTCGACGGCACCGACGCCACGGCGGTGGGCGCACCGCCACTGGCCCGTGCGCTCCCCAACCGCTGGATCCTCTCGCGGCTGGCCGCG
>JALVDI010000345.1 GCA_027009115.1 Polyangiaceae bacterium
ATCCGAGCCTCGTCGGCCTCCTTGGCGGCCGCGACCGCCGCCGTCGCTGCTGCCTTGGCGTCCGCTGCGTCGCGTGCCGCACGCTCGGCCTGGCGCTCAGCCGCCTCCTCGGCCTCCTTGGCGGCCGCCACGTCGCCCTTCGCCGCTGCTTTGGCGGCCACTCTCGCGTCGTGCTCGGCTTCCTTCGCGGCCTCCTTGGCGTCCAAGGCGTCCTTGTGCGCGCTCTCGGCGTCGTTCCCCGCTTTTTCTGCGGCCGCCTCGGTCTCTGCCGCGGAGGCGAGCTTCTCGTCTTCCTCCGCTTCCTCCGCCGCGTCTTCCGCGATGCGTTCCGCGGTCTTCGCCTCCTCGGCCGCAGCCTTCGCGTGCTCGGCCGCTTCGCGGGCCTTCTCCACGGTTTCGTCGAGGGCGTCCTTGCCCGCCGCGGCCTGGGCCTCGGCGATCTCTTCGGCGCTCGGCGCGCCCACCCCGACTAGGGTCTTCTTGACCCGCTTGGCGGGTGGCTTGTCGTCGTTCTTCTTGTCGTCGTCCGCCATGGCTTACTCCGCCGGCGCGAGCGCAGGCTCGTGCGCGTGGTGGTCGTCGTGATGGGGGTGAGCGTGCGGCAGGGTCGCCTTGATCTCCGCGATGGCGATCATCGGCACCCACCGGATGAAGAGCAGGAAGAGCGTCATGAAGAGCCCGAAGGTGCCCAGGTAGAGCCCGATATCGACCCAGGTCGCTTCGAAGCTGCCCCAGCTGCCCGGCAGGAAGTCACGGTAGAGCGAGGTCACGATGATGACGAAGCGCTCGAACCACATGCCGATGTTGATGAAGATGGTCACGACGAACATCACCGGGATGCTCGTGCGCAGCCGCTTGAACCAGAAGAGCTGTGGCGCGAGGACGTTGCAGCTGACCATCGCGTAGTAGGACCACCACAGCGGGCCCCAGTTACCCAGTTCGTCGGTCATGCCCCAGCCAAGTCGGTTGTGGAAGAAGACCCAGGACTCGTAGGGATTGCCGGAGTACCACGCGATGAAGAACTCCATCGCGTAGGCGTAGCCGACCATGATCCCTGTCGCGAGCATGAACTTGTTCATCAAGTCCAGGTGCTTGAGGGTCACCACCTTGTGCAGCTTGAAGACCGAGCGCGTGATCAGCATCAGGGTGAGCACGAGGGCGAACCCGCTGAACACAGCGCCGGCAACGAAGTACGGTGGGAAGATGGTCGTATGCCAGCCCGGCATGACCGAGGTCGCAAAGTCGAACGAAACGATCGAGTGAACCGAGAGCACGAGCGGCGTCGAGATGGCTGCGAAGATCAGGTAGGCGCGCTCGTAGTGCTGCCAGGTGCGGTGCGACCCCCGCCAACCCAGGGCGAGGAAGCCGTAGATGCGACGGCGCAAGAGGTTCTTGCTGCGGTCGCGGAGGGTCGCCAGGTCGGGGATCAGGCCGACGTACCAGAAGATGACCGAGATGGTCAGATAGGTGTTGACCGCGAATACGTCCCACATCAGCGGCGACTTGAAGTTCGGCCACATCGCCATCTGGTTTGGGATGGGGAAGAGGTAGTAGTCGAACCAGGGGCGACCCGTGTGCAGCCCGGGGAAGATGGCTGCGCAAAGCACCGCAAAGACCGTCATCGCCTCAGCGAAACGGTTGATGCTCGTCCGCCACTTCTGCCGGAACAAGAAGAGGATCGCGCTGATGAGCGTCCCAGCGTGGCCGATACCGATCCACCACACGAAGTTGGTGATGTCCCAGGCCCAGTAGGCCGGGGCGTTGTTGCCCCAGACGCCCACGCCCATCGTCACCAGGTAGCCGATGGCGGCCGTCAGGAGGCCAAGCAGGCCCAGGGAAGGGAGAAAGAGCATCCACCAGCCACGGGGGGCTTTGGTCTCGGTGATGCCCGCGATGGTCTCGGTGAGATCGTTGAACGTCGTGCCCTCGGGGAGCAGCGGTCGTTCGCCGAGTGCGAGGATGGGGGCGTGCGCGCTCATCCGTGCGCCTCCTCATGGCCCTGGTCGCCCTGGGGGGTCGGGAGGGCCGGATTCGGGTTGCGAATCTTGCCGAGGTACGTGGTCCGCGGCTGCGTCCCAATCTCGGCCAGCAGTTTGTATCGCCGGTTGATGCCCGCGGCGCGGGTCACTCGGCTGCTTTCGTCGTTGAGGTCGCCGAACACGATGGCACCCGTCGGACAGGCAGCCTCACAGGCAGTCACCACGTCGCCGTCGCGCAGGTCGCGCTGCTCGCGACGGGCGGCCAGCTTGGCCTCCTGGATGCGCTGCACGCAGTAGGTGCACTTCTCCATGACGCCGCGCATGCGCACCGTGACGTTGGGGTTGAACTGCATCTTGCGCAGCTCGCTGAACTCGCCGTGGAAAGCCCACGGATCGTCCAGATGGTTGTGCCAGTCCAGGTAGTTGAAGCGGCGGACCTTGTAGGGGCAGTTGTTGGCGCAGTAGCGTGTGCCGACGCAGCGGTTGTAGGCCATATCGTTCAGCCCTTCGGGAGTGTGCGTCGTCGCGTTGACGGGGCACACATTCTCGCAAGGTGCCTCTTCGCATTGCTGACAGGCGACCGGCTGCATGGTCATCGCCGGTTCGTCATCGACCCCGGAGAAGTAGCGATCGATCCGGATCCAGGCCATCTCGCGACCGCGCTTGACCTCCTGCTTGCCCACCGCGGGAATGTTGTTCTCTGCCTGGCAGGCAAGCGTGCAGGTGTTGCAACCCGTGCAGGCGCTCAGGTCGATGGCCATGCCCCACTTCTTGAGGCGGCGGCCCGTCGCGACCTCCCGGGGCGCGTAGTCCACCTCGGCCCACAGGGGACCGGTGATGAGCTCCACGCTACGGTAGCTCGCGAAATCCGGCTGCCGCCGGTACTCCTCGAAGGTCGCGTCGATGGCGACGGGGCGACCCTCCATGTAGCC
>JALVDI010000346.1 GCA_027009115.1 Polyangiaceae bacterium
CGCGTAGCCGCGACGGCGGGAGCGCCGCATGGACGAGCGCCGCGACGAGCGCATGGACGAACGCCGCATGGACGAACGCCGCATGGACGAACGCCGCATGGACGAACGCCGCATGGACGAACGCCGTGAGCGACGCGCTCTCGGCACGGGCGGGCGCGAGACCCAATCCCACACCGGAGGCGTGTCCCGGCAGCGAGGGCGGTCGTCGAGGGGGCAGTAGATGCGCACGTGGTAGTGGGAGTTGTGGGTCCCGTAGCGCGCCCAGCGGCCTCGCCCGGTGCGACGTGGCCCCACGGCCTCCTCGACCCGGTGAAGCAGCGCTTCAGGCGCGCCGCGCCGCCGTCCTTCGGCGAGCAGCCGCTCCTTGAGGGGGGCGATGACCATGATGTACTGGACCGGCACCGTGTCTTGCCCCATCAGCGCGGCCACGAGGGTCCAGTTGCGGGCATCGTCGAAGCCGTAGCCGGTCTCGCGGAAGGTGCCCTTTCCGTCGCGGCCGAGGGCGACGAAGCGGCCCACGTGCGCGGGCTCGCCGGTCTCGGCCTCCCGGAGATAGAAGCCCAGGTCTGCATCGAGGCCGCTGCGATGCGAGCGGTGCGGGCGCAGTCGTCCCCCTCGACGCCGCGAGAGGTCGCCGACGGTGAGGACCGAGCCGGGGTGCTCCCGCGCGACCTCGTCGGCGGCCCACTCGAGGAGCGCGACGAGCTCCTCGGTGCCGTAGCGATGGTTGGGGGTGCGGACGTGGAGGGTAGGGTTCTCATGAAGCGCCGCGGCGTGCCGGAGCCAGCCCCGATTGCTCCGGCCGATGGAGCGGCTCTTGGTCGGCGAGCGGAGCTCGGGACCTGCGACGGCGCTCGCGCTTGCCGAGGACGACGCTGGGGGATCCACCTCGGCCTGGGCGAGGGAGGCGGCGAGCGCCAGGAGCGCCAGCGATGACGCGAATCTCGGGACGGAGGGGCCCACGCGGTGCAAAGCATAGCGGGCCTCATCGCCGGGTGCGAAACGAGCGGCCCATTCGCCCGGGGCTCGGATTGCGCGCCGGCGAAGCTGGCGGTAAGAGCACTGGCCAACGAGGACGACACATGGATCGCGCCCAGCTCATCGAGATGTTCAAGCGCCTGGCGGCCGAGGTCGCTGAGAAGGATTTCAGCTCCATCACCGAGGACAGCGTGATCGCTGATCTCGGTGTCGACTCGCTCGCCATGCTCGAGGTGGTCGGCGAGATGGAGCGGGAGCTCGAGGTGCAGATCCCCGACGACATGCTCGTCGGTATCGAGACGGTCGCGCAGCTCCTCGACGTCGTCGAGAAGCGCGTCGCCGGCGTCTGACGCACCGGACAACACTTCGCGCGCCATCGTCGCGGGTGGCGCCGGGTGGTGCGAGGAGCGCGAGCGGTCACAGCGACGGTCACGGGCTCGAGAGCCCGGCGCAGAGCGCGAAGCTCAGGTAGCCACCCGCCCCCGAGGGTGGCGTCACGGCCGCCCTTGAAGCGGTTCTTTCGGCCAGTTCGCTTCGCGGAACACCCAGACCGCCCGCGTTCGCGAGGGTCGCGCCGCTCACCGGGAGCAGCTGCTCGAAGGTCAGCCGGGCGCTTCGTTGCGGCGCTCAGTCGATGCGCTTGAGCTTCATCTGTACGTCGCTCGACCAGTGGTTGTCGAAGGCCTTGACCGTCGTGCGCAGGTAGCGGTCGTAGTCCTCGAAGACTTGGTCGCCCCAGGTCTCGCGGATCGTCGCCTCGTGCATGCGGAGCCGTCGCAGCCACTCGGCGGTGGTCTTGCGGTAGCTCGTACGCTGGGTACGTAGTTCGAGGATCTCCCAGGACGGATTCACGGCCGCGACGAGCTCTTCGAGTCGCGGGTTCAGGCCTCCGGGGAAGATGACGTCCGCCGTGAACGCCAGGTCTTCGAGGTCCTTGCGGTTGCGCGGCATGCGGTTTCGCAAGATCGCCTGGAAGCCGAAGCACGCGCCGGGCTTCACCCAGGTGGCGACCTTGTTGAAGTACTTGCGATAGAGCTCGATCGCCATGCCCTGGCGCGACTGCTCGGGCGAGCAGAGGTGGTCGATCATCTCGATGGAGATGAGCGCGTCGTACTTTTCCTCCGGCTCGTAGTCGGCGTAGTCGCAGACGATGGCTTGCACCCCTTCGAGGTTCTTTCCGTGGATCCACTCGCACTGCGCGGTGGAGAGGGTGATGCCATGGGCGCGCTTCACTCCGCGCTCGCGGACCAAGTACTCGAGGTTCGAGCCCCAGCCGCAGCCGATGTCGAGGACCAGGCTGTCCGGCGTGACCTCGGCGTAGTCCGCGAGGATCTTGCACTTCTGGTACTGGGCGACTTCGAGGGGCTCGTCGCCAGTGAGGAAGCTCGCCGACGTGTAATGCATGTTCTCGTCGAGCCAGAGCTTGAAGAACTCGTTGGAGACGTCGTACGAGACCTCGATTTGCGCCTTCGTGCTGGTCATGGCGCGGCATCCTGCCACCCTCCGTCGGCCCGTGCCAGGCGCCGGCCGCCACCCTCCGGTTCGCCCCTTGACCCTCGCGGCAGGCGTCAGGACCCTACCGGAGATGGCCGTTCCCGAAGCGCTCGTGGCCCGCGTGGTGGGCGAGGTGTCCCGCCAACTCTCCGACCCACAGTACACGCAACTGGCCGTCGGGCGCTTCGTCGCGAGCCAGCCGCAGGTCAGCCGTTTCCTCAGCGCACGGGCCTCGACGATCGGCGGCGAGGCGGTCATCGTTGCGGCGTTTCATGCGGAGCTCGTCTCCGAATGCTTGCGGCGTCACTGGGCCCGCAGCGAGCTTCCGCTCATCGGTTTCGCCGAGCTCGACGCCGCGGCGGTGGATTCCGTAGAGCGGCTCGCGGCGCAGGAGCCGGCGTTGGCGAACTATCTGGCGACCAACGTCGAGGGCGAGGA
>JALVDI010000347.1 GCA_027009115.1 Polyangiaceae bacterium
CGCCGACAAGAGGTGCACGTCGATGTCGACCTCCCCGCGATCGAGCACACGGATCCACAGCTCGCGGGGCACCGCGAGCTCCAGGCGGTAGAGGTACTCGGGCCCGCTCTCGTCCTGCGTGGCGGCACAGCCCGAGTAGACATCGAGGTCGCGGTGCGTGCCAAAGGCCGTGTTCGCGGCGTGCGTGAAGGGCAAGCGGTCGATGACGAAGGGGGCCTCGGGCGAACCGTCGCCGTCGAGGGCAGGCCCCGCGGGGTCCGGAGCGGCGGCTTCGTCGAGCGCCCGGCGCGTTCGGTCGAGGGCCTCGACGCTCACGAGGTTGCGGACGTTGAACCCGCCCGCGAGGCCTTCGGCGCGGAAGTCGCACGCCCCCGAGCCCGCGACCGAGGGATGCACGCCGTCGTCCCCGAGCCCCCGGTTGGGCAGCGATTGCAGAGCGAAGTGCAGGTCGACGAGGGGCACCTGCCGCGCCTGTGCGATCGCCCGCACGGCGAGGTTGAAGCGAGGCACCCGCGCATCGATCGCGGCGTCGTCGGCCCGCGCCGGGATCGTGCTCAGCACCGGCACCACGCCGCGATCCAGCAGCGCGTCGACGACGTCGAAGAGGCTCTCGGCATAATCCTCGAGGGAAACGAAACCTACGTCGTTGGTGCCGAACATCACGAGGGCCTCGGCTGGCGCGATCGCCTCGACCTCCTGTTCGATCGGGCTCGGCGTCCCTTCCAGAGCGCGGCCCGCGGTCCATCCGACCCCGGCCGCAGCGCTCACCCGCTCGTAGGGCGTGGTCCCGGCGGCGTCGCCGGCACGGAAGTGGTCGAGGGTGGGCCGCAGCTCGTCGCGACCGTCGAGGTTCGGTGTTCCCGCGAGACATCGCAGGAAGGCGTCGCTGACGGTGATCGAATCGCCGACCTTGGCGAACACATCGTCCCGGAGCTCCGCGCCACGGCTCCGAATCGAGCGCAGGTTCTCGACGACGAAGGGGGTGAGTGGCGAATGCGTCCGCTCCACGGCGTACCTCGCCGGGTGCAGGCGCTCAGGCCCGGTGTCTGCGCCGCCGTCGAGGGCGGCGTCCCGACCCACGCCGGCGTCCGCCGCGCCATCCGAGGGCGTCGCCGCGTCGCGGGCGTCGATGAGGGTCACGTCGTCGCCGCAGCCTCCGGTCCCTGCGGTGACGGCCGCGAGGACTCCTAGCACCCAAGCTCGCATCTGCTCATGGTGCGCGCGATCGGGCCCGCGGTCGATGCCGAACCCCGATCGATACCAAGCCCGCAAGACGCTCGTTGGACCCGCCCGTGGTACCTTTGGAAGGGGTGATTGGGGGAGCCAGGCGATGTTGACGTTCCTCGTGGGCCCCTACGGGGTGCGACAGGAAGCGGCGCGCAGGCACCTCGCCGAACGCCTCGGCGAGGCCTTGGGGCAGCGGGTCGAGGTGGAAGCCGTGCCCAGCTACGGAGGACTCGTCGAGGTCTTCGCCAAGGGCCGCGCCCACTTCGCCTGGCTGCCGCCGGCGGTCTACGTGCGTTGCTACCGAGAGCACGATGCCCAGCTGCTGCTCTGCGGTGTGCGCGCTCGACGGGCGCAGTTCCGAGGATGCCTCTTCGTGCGCGCCGACGCCTCACTCGAGTCCGTCGACGAGCTGGCGGGAGCCCGGGTCGGCTGGGTCGACGGGCTGTCCTGCGGCGGCTTCCTCTTCCCGCGGCTGGCGCTCCGCGAGCGAGGCCACGACCCCGATGTCTACTTCTCATCGCAGCGCTTTTTCGAAGATCATCCCTCGGTCGTGCGTGCGGTGGACTCGGGCGAGATCGACGTCGGCGCGACCTTCCTCCACCTCGCCGCACAGAACGAGCACGCTCCCTTTCTCGGCACCGGGTGGGAGCTCGAGGTGCCGCGGGAGCGGATGCGCGCGCTGCTCGTCAGCGAGCCGATCCCAGCCGACACCCTGGTCGCCGCCCCACACGTCGACCGCGCGGTCGCTCTGCGATTCACCGAGTGCGTGCAGGGAATGCACGACTCGAAGGAGGGGCGGACGCTCTTGCGAGAGCTCTTCGGCGTCGAGCGCTTCGAGCCGGGGTTGCCCTCCCGCTACGCCGCCGTCGAGCGGGCCCTCGGGGACCGCGGACCCCGAGGCGACTGAAACGCCAAAGCGCTTGCCACAGCGCCCGGGAGTCTTATGGTGCGGCCGGTCCAGCGTCTATGGCCAAACGCGACTACTACGAGGTCCTCGGGGTGGCCCGGGGCGTGGGCGCGGCGGAGCTGAAGCGAGCCTACCGCAAGCTCGCGCTGAAGCATCACCCCGACCGCAATCAGGACGACCCGGAGGCAGCCGAACGCTTCAAGGAGGTGTCGGAGGCCTACCAGGTTCTGAGCGACCCCGACAAACGCGAGGTCTACGACCGCTTTGGGCACGAGGGGCTCCGCGGCGGCGGCGCGGGGTTTCAGGACGTCGGCGACATCTTCACCCACTTCCAGGACATCTTCGGCGACTTCTTCGGGGGCGGCATGGGGGGCTTCGGTGGCCGCCGCCGCCGGGATGGGCCCACCCGAGGCGGGGACGTTCGCACCCGCATCGAGCTCACCCTGGAGGAGGCGGTCTTCGGCGCCGAACGCGAGATCGAGCTGCGGCACCCCACGCCCTGCGGCGACTGCCGTGGTACGGGGGCCAAGAACGGCGAGCTCACGACCTGCGCGAGCTGCGGCGGCCGGGGGCAGGTGGCCCATCGACGCGGCGCCTTCGTGCTCCAGACCACCTGCTCGGCCTGTCGCGGCACGGGCACGACGATCGGCGCACCCTGCGAGACCTGCAAGGGGCGCGGCGAGGTCGCGAGCGAGCGGAAGGTCCGCGTCAACATCCCGCCGGGCATCGACCACGGTCAGACCCTCCGCCTCGCGGGCCAAGGTCAGGCGGGCGCCCGCGGCGGGCCGCCGGGCAATCTCTACGTCGAGGTGGTGGTCCAACCCGACGAGCGCTTCGAGCGCGACGGCCTGGACCTGGTCTACGAGGTCAACCTCTCGTTCCCCCAGGCGGCGCTCGGCGCGAAGGTTCAGGTGCCGAGCCTCCGCTCCGGCGAGGAGCCCGTCGAGCTGCGCATCCCGCCGGGCGTTCAGCCCGGAGAGACGCTGGTCATCCGAGGCGCGGGCGTGCCGCGCCTCGACGGCCGCGGACGGGGCGACCTCGTGTGCGTCGTGCAAGTCGAAGTGCCCAAGGAGCTCTCCCCCCGGGCCCAGGAGCTCATCGAGGAGCTGGCCAAGACCTTCGAGACGGCCTGACCTCCAGACGGCGGCTGCCTTCGAGACGGCCTGACCTCCAGACGGCGCCGGCTGCCTTCGCCACGGCCTTCCGAGCTGCCGGAGGCGCCGGTTCAACGCAGCCGCGCGGGGATCTCGGGGAGCCGACCTTCGTCGAGCCAGGCATACACGCCCCAGGTCTGCAGCACCCGTCGCGTGTAGCGCCGGGTCTCGTCGTAGGGGATGCGCTCGACGAACTCGTCGAAGGGGAGATGGCCGCGCTCCCGGAGCCATCGATCGACAGCACCGTGGCCGGCGTTGTAGGCGGCGGGCACGAGGCCGGGGTTCGCGTAGCGATCCCGCAGGTAGCGCATGTAGCGCGTGCCGACGGCAAGGTTCACCTCGGGGTCCCGGAGGGTGCGCGCATCGATGGGGACATCGAGGTCGCGGCCGAAGCGGCGCGCGGTCGGCAAGATGAGCTGCACGAGCCCGTAGGCATGCGCCCACGAGACGGCGCGTGGGTTGAAGGAGCTCTCCTCGCGGGCGATCGCCCGCACGAACGAGGCGGGGACGTCCGGTCCCGTGGCGGTGTCTTCGATGAGAGGCCAGAAGGCGCGCGGGTAGGCGAGGCGCCAGCGCAGCCAGGCGTCCCCCACCGGGGGCAACGCGCGGAACTCGGCGTGGCGGCGTCGCACCAGCCGGGTCACCTTCGGGAGCGCGCCGGCGCCGGCGTAGACCGCGGCCGCGACCCAGACCAAGGCATCACGGTCCGGCGAAGCGGCCAGCTCGCGGTCCGCGAGCTCGAGCTCCCCGACCGCCGCCAACTCGACGAAGCGCGCGAACCACGGCTCGTCCATCGCCCCCACCCACGGAAACGTCTCGACCGCTCGCTCGGCGCGCATGGCTGCCAGCACAGCCGACGCCCGCTCGTCGTCGAGCTCCCGGAGCCGCTGGAGCGCCTGCTGCGCGTAGTAGGACAGGGGCCACCGGCGAGCGAGGGCCGCGAAGGCCTCTTGGGCCTCCTCGCCGCGCCCCAGCGCCTGGAGGGTCCGCGCCCGCCAGTACGCCGCGCGGCCGTGGAGGTCTTCGGTCTCTTCGCCTGTGCCGTCCGCGGCGCGCGCCAACCACCGCAGCGCCTCGGCGTGCTGCCCCTCGGCGCGGGCGTGCATGGCGAGGCGAAAGAGCCCCTCGCCCACCATGTCCCCGTCGGGGTAGCGCTCCACCAACGTCCGCAGGCGGGCGACCATGTCCTCGGTGTCGCCGGCGTACATCTGCGTGAGGGCCGCCCAAAAGACGGCGTCGTCCGCCAGGCGATGCTCCGGCGCCTCCCGCAAAAGTGCCTCGTATTGCGCGAGGGCTCGCGCCCGGTCCCCGGTCTGGGCGTACGCGCGACCGGCTTTGTAGCGGGCCCAGGCACGCACGTCCGAATCGGCGCAGCCCTCGGCGACGGCCCGCATGTGCTCGGCGCCTTCCGCGCGGCGGCGACGCCGCAGCATCGCCTTGCCCTGACCCAAGAGCGCCCGGCAGCGCGCCGCGTCGTCGTCCCGGAGGCGGCGGGCGAGCTCGGCGTACGCCGCTTCGGCCTCGGCGTGGTGCATCGCACCGTAGAGCGCGTCGGCGCGGGCGAAGAGGTCCTCGGTGGACGGCCGGGTCAAGGCCCGCCGCCGCTCGGCCGGGAGGGACGCGAGCACCTCCGCGGCGCGGGCCGCCGCCTGCGCGCCGATCCGGGCCTTGGGCGCCCGGCTCGCGATGCGGCGAAACAGCGCCAGCGCCTCCTCCCGAGCGGCCGCGTCCTCGGACCGCGCCAGGTGCTCGGCCAGCGGGAAGGCCGCGGAGGCGGCACCGATGTGCGCGGGAGCCTCGGCGACGAGCTCGCGCAGCAGGTCCACGGCGGCCTCGTCCCCCGTGGCGAGGAGCGCCCGCGCGTGCACCCGGCGGGCTTGCGCGCGGCCTGCCCAAGGGTAACCGATCTGCGTGGCGGCGAGCTCAGCGGCCGCCGCGGGGTCGTCGTCGGCCAAGCTCTCGGCGAGGCGGAGCGTCGCCCAAGGAGCGAGGGGGTGGTCGCTCTCGCCGAGGGCCCGCAGCTGAGCGCGCTCGGCCTCCGAGTCGCCCGCGGCGGCGGCGGCGCGGGCAAGCAACCACCGCAAGCGGCCGGCCTCCCGGGGATCGGCCTCGGCGAGGGCTTCGGCCAGTCGCGCCCGCGCCTCCTGCGGATCGCTCTCCAGGGCCTGTCGGACCGCACGGACCGTTTCGCTCGGAACAACGGACGAGGCGTCGAAGACCCGCGGCGGAGGCGCCGGAGAGTGGGTCGGCGGCGCCGGCGGTGGCCTCGAGGGCTGGGCCTGGCCGCAGCTCGCGTAGGTTAACAGCGCCAACAGCGCCCCGATCCGTCGACCCATCCTCATGGAAACCTAGAGAGCCACGGGTCGGGCGTCCATTTTGTGCGCTCGCCTTCCGTGCACCGTGCCGGCCAGCGCTCAGCGGCCATGGCGGGCGCTCGTCAGCTCGTCGGCCTCGTCCTCGGCTCTGAGTTCGGCCTTGCGCCGCCGCTCGGCGAGCCAGCGCTGGTAGTGCTTTTCGACCGCTTCGTGCTGCGCGCGGGCCTGGGCGAGGGCTTCCCGTGCCGCCCCCGTCGCCCGCCGGCGTTCGCCGAGGGTGTCGATCGCCTGCTGCACCTTGCCGCGCAGCGTCTCGGCCTCGGACGCGCGCCGGTCGAGAAAAGCCCGACCGCGCAGGAAATCATCGACGCTGCGGGCCTCCAACCGCCCTTCCCGATCCTGAGCGTCGCGGGTCCCGCGTTCGTGGGCCTCCAGTGCGGCGCGAGCCTCTTCGAGGGCACGCTCGGCGGCGGCCTCTCGCGCGAGGGCCTCGGCCAAGGCGCGCTTGGCGTCCTCGAGCTCCTCGGAGCGAAGCTGGCGCGCGGCCTCGAGGGGATAGCTCACGCTCCGAAAGATAGCCTGCGCTCAGACGCCTTGGGAGGCCCCGGCGACGGAATCGCGTATCGCGTCCTGCTCGTCATGCTCCGGCACGAAGGCCGTCGCGTCTCGAAACGCGGCGCTGTCGATGACGACGGGCGAAGAGGCCGAGCCCCGTGAAGAAGCGCGCCAGCGCGCCCCGCCGTAGGGGTCGATGCCGTAGCGATTGAAGGGCAGGTCCGACGGCCCTTCCACCGCGCTGGATCACGCACTAACGTCGGCTCCTCATGAGCATTCAGCGAGTCGGCATCATGACCGGCGGCGGCGACTGCCCGGGCCTCAACGCGGTCATCCGGGCCTTCGTCAACGTCGGCAAGCGAACCTATGGGTGGGAGATCCTCGGCATCGAGGACGCCTTCAATGGGCTCATCGACACCGATTACAAGTTCCCCCGGGGCAACCGCTGGCTGGAGCTCGAAGACGTGCGGGGCATCATCGAGCTCGGCGGCACGATCCTGGGCACCTCGAACCGCTCCGACCCGTTCAACTACGTGGTCAAAGAAAACGGTGTCGAGCGCACCGTCGACGTCTCGGACGTCGTCATGGAGAACTACGCGCGCCTCGGCCTGGACGCCCTGGTCTCCATCGGAGGCGACGGCTCGATGAGCATCGCCAAGAAGTTCATCGACAAAGGCATGCGCGTCGTCGGTGTGCCCAAGACCATCGACAACGACCTTGGCGGCACCGACCAGACCTTCGGCTTCGACACCGCGCTCAATGTGGCGACGGAAGCCATCGACCGGATCCGCGACACCGCCGAGAGCCACGATCGCGTGATGCTCGTGGAGGTCATGGGGCGCGACGCCGGCTGGATCGCACTGCACGCCGGCATCGCCGGCGGCGCCGACGCGATCTTGATCCCGGAAATCCCCTACGCGCTCGAGCCCATCGCCCAGATGATCGAGATGCGACGAGCACGCGGGACGACCTACAGCATCATCGTCGTCGCCGAGGGTGCGCGGCCCCGCGGCGGCGAGTCGAGCGTCGTGGAGAAGAAGCTCGGCGCCATGCCACGGCTCATGGGCGCCGCAGGGCGTGTGGCCACGGGACTCGAGACCATGGTGGACGCAGACATGCGGGTCACGGTGCTCGGTCACATCCAGCGCGGAGGCGCGCCAACGGCGTTCGACCGGGTCCTCGGCACCCGCTTCGGCGAGATGGCCGCCGAGCTCGTCGCGGCCGAGAAGTTCGGCTGCATGGCGTCACTCCGCGCCGGGCGCATCGAAGCCGTACCCATCGAAGAAGCCATCGCCCGGCCCAAGCGGGTCGACCCCACCGGCCAGCTCGTCACCACCGCGCGGGCGGTCGGGGTGCGCTTCGGCGACGGCGTGACGCGCCACTCCCTCGTGGCCCCCCCGAAGACCGAATAGCCTTTCCCAACAGCTCTCCGTGCGCCTCACGCCTGGAGCACCCCTGCGCGGTGCAGCACCTCGAAAACACAGGGGCACGCAAGCGGGAGCCATCGCGGTCGAATCCTGGCGCGGACCGCTGGAAGTCCGCCCAAGGACCTCTGCGCGCGCCTCGCGGCCCGGAGCCTGCGGCATGGCGCCTCAGGCGCCCGATCGCGACCTCTTCTCGAACGTGAACTCGCCCTGCTTGGCGTCCACACCGATGACATCGCCGGGCCCATAGCCGCCCTCGAGCAGCACCTGCGCCATGGGGTCTTGGAGCTGCTTGAGGATGACCCGCCGCAACGGCCGCGCACCGAAAGCCGGCTCGTAACCGAGCTCGACGAGGAGGTCCTTCGCGCCGTCCGTCACCTCGAGCCCGATGCGCCGGTGCGCCAGCAGCTTGCCCAGGTTGCGCAGCTGGATCTCGGCGATACCGAGGAGGTCCTCCTTGCCCAGGGGGTTGAAGATGACCACGTCGTCGATGCGGTTGAGGAACTCCGGGCGGTAGTGCTTGTGGACCTCTTCGAGCACCTTCTCCTTGAGCTCCTCGTTGCTGCCCTCGTGGTCGAGGATGAGGTGGCTGCCGACGTTGCTCGTCATGATGATGACGGTGTCCTGGAAGTACGCCGGACGACCGCGGGAGTCCGTCAGCCGCCCGTCGTCGAGGACCTGCAGGCAGATGTTGAAGACGTCCGGATGCGCCTTCTCCATCTCGTCGAAGAGCACCACGGAGTAGGGACGCTGGCGCACGGCCTCCGTGAGGAAACCGCCAGCGTCCGAGTCCTTGTAGCCGGGGGGCGCACCGAGCAGCCGCGCCACCATGTGCTTCTCCATGAACTCGGACATGTCCAGGCGAGTCAAGCTCGCCTCGTCGTCGAAGAGGAACTCCGCGAGGGCCTTGGCGAGCTCCGTTTTGCCGACGCCGGTCGGCCCCAAGAACAAGAAGCTGCCGATGGGGCGGCGGGGGTCCCGAAGACCGACGCGCCCCCGACGCACAGCTCTGCTGATCGCCGCGACGGCGTGGTCTTGCCCGATGACGCGCTGCTGGAGCATCTCCTCCATGCGCAGCAGCTTCGTCGTCTCTTCCTCCATCATCTTGGAGACGGGCACCCCGGTCCACAGCGCGACGACGTCGGCGACATCCTGCGGCTGCACCGTGTCGCGCACCATCATGGTCGCCTCGTCGATGTCCTCGAGCCCCTCGCTCGCTTCGGCGAGCTGCTTCTCGAGGAGGGGGATGGTCCCGAAGCGGAGCTCGCCGGCGCGGGCGTGGTCACCGCTGGCGCGGACCTGCTCGAGCTCGCGGTTGGCGGCGCTGAGCTCCTCCTTGAGCCGGCGCACCTCACCGACGCTCTTGAGCTCCTTGGCCCAACGCGCGCGCAGCTCCTCGATGCGAGGGCGCAGCTCCTCGGCCTCGGCCTCCAGCTTCTCCCGGCTCGCCACCGAGTCGGCGTCGTGGTCGTCCTGGAGCGAGCGGATCTGGATCTCCAGAGCTTCGAGACGTCGTCGCAGCCGGTCCAGCTCGCTCGGCTCGCTCTCCATCTCGACGCGCACCCGGGCGGCCGCCTCGTCGATGAGGTCGATGGCGCTCTTGGGGAGCTGCACTCCGGGGACGTAGCGCCGCCCGAAGGTCACCGCCGCGACGAGGGCAGGGTCGCTGATGCGCACGCCGTGGTCGATCTCGAAACGGCCCACGACGCCACGCAGCACGGCGACGGCCTCCTCGAAGGTGGGTGGCTCGACGGGGATGGCCACGAAGCGCCGAGCGAGGTTCGAGTCCTCGTCGAAGGCCTTGCGGACGGCGTCCGGCGTCGCGACCGCGATGGCCCGGACCTCCCCGCGACCGAGGGCGGCGGCGATCAGCTCGCCGGCGCCGGCGGCACGTCCGCTGAGAGCCGCGAGGTCCGGGATGAAGAGGATGATCTCGCCGGCGGAGTCGCGGACGGCGTCGAGGATCGCGCGCGTCCGCTCCTCGAGCTGCCCGCGGAGCGACGCCCCCGCGACGAGGGACCCCATCTCCAGCGCCACGATCCGCTTGCCCTTGAGCATCGAAGGCACGTCGCCCACAGAAATACGCTGCGCCAGCGCCTGCACGATCGCGGTCTTGCCGATGCCCGCCTCGCCGACGAGCAGCGGGTTGTTTTCCCGCCGCCGCGCCAGCACCTGGAGCATGCGCCGGAGCTCCGCGTCGCGCCCCACCGTCGGGTCGAACTTGCCCTGCGCTGCCAGCCGCGTCAGATCGCGACCGAACTCCTCGATGGGGTCGCCGAAATCACGCCCTCCGGAGCGCCGCCGCGGACTCGCCGCCGGCGCGGAAGGCTCCTGCCCGACCTTCGCGCCGCCGAAGGTCGCCCGCAAAATGGGCGCGCTCAGGCCCACCGCCGCAAACGCCTCCTTGATGCGGCCCTCCGTCTCTTGAGCGCACGCGAGCATGAGGTGCCGGGTGCCCACGGGCACGCCGCCGTCCCGAGCCGCCTCCCCCTCGGCCCGCCCCAGCAGGTCGAGGGTGCGCGGCGAGAGGTACGACTTCCCGTCACGCACAGCGGGGATCTTGCGAAGCAAGAGCTCCGTCTCGACCAGCAGGTCGGTCGGATCGATCCCCGCGCGACCGAGGGCGTCTTCGATGGCGCGGTCCCGCTCGATGAGCTCGTAGAGCAGGTGCAGCGGCTCGACCTCGGGGTGGTTGCGCTCGTCCGCGAGCGCCTGGGCGGCCGCGATGGCCTGCTTGGCGGTCTTCGTGTAGGCCTCGAGCCTCAACGTCAGCGTGCTCATGGGGGCCGCAGCCTACCACCGGCTCGCCGCAGGCAAAGGGGTTCGGGTCTCGTGGAGCAACGCCCTGCCCCGGAGCGGCCCCCCTGGGCTCGGTGCCGGTCTCCCCTGGCAGCGCGGGAGGCTTGCGGACCGACCGAGCTTGCGGGATCGTGGCGACGTGAGCCGTGCCCTGGACGAGCGACTGCGGGCGTTGCGCGACAGCTACCGGTC
>JALVDI010000348.1 GCA_027009115.1 Polyangiaceae bacterium
GCCTCCAGGTCCGTGGTATCGCTTCGTGAAACTCTTTCGTGCATGGTGACCGGTGTTCGGTCAGGCTCGGCCCGGGTTGCTCCCTCTCGGTTTTTTTTGGCAGCTGCGCGCGGGGGGCGGAAGCCGGGCGCGGACGGCCTGAAGAAGCTCTGGCGGGTCCTCAGGCGAAAGCGAAGCGGGCCGGGCCCCACATGGGGGTCGGTAGCTCGAGGGCGCTGCAGGTCGCGTCGCTCCAGCGCCGTGCTGGGGGAGCCTCGAACACGAGGGAGGGGTCCATGGGGGTCCGCAGCCAGGCACCGGCGGCGATCTCGTCGTCGAGCGCGCCCGGCTCCCAGACAAGGTGCCCGAGGATGAGGAGGTGCCGCTCGGTCTCGGCGATGACCGCCTCCATGGCCTCCGCCGAGGCGGTCACGCCGATGGTTGGGGTGACTCGACAGCTGTCCTCGGGTTCGACGCGGCGCGCGTCGAAGAGCATCCAGGCGACGTCGGGTCGGGTCCGGCCGCCGCGCCAGACGGGGCGGTTCGGCGCGGCGCCGGTGGGCACGGCGACGCCCATGCCCGCGAGGACGTCGGCGTAGCGATGGGCGCTGGCATGGTTGAGCACGAAACCGAGGGAACCTTCCCCGCCGTGGACTGCGATCAGCACGACTGCTTCCCGAAACGCGTTCGGTGCCGACGGTGTCGCGACCACCAGGAAACCGGTCTCGTGGCTCACGCCTTCATGCTGCCATGGGCGATCGTCGAGCGCGAGGATGATCGTCATCGAGGGACACGCGCGAGTTTTCGCTCTTGACAGATCGACACGCGAGCTCACGCGCCTGCCCTTGCGAGGAGCGCGCGCAGACGTTCCGTCGCCTCTTCGCGGTGCGCGCGATAGAGGCTGCTCGCAACGATGGAGTGGGCGAAGTCCCCGGCGATGCCGATCTCGCGACCGGCGACGAACATCGCGTGAATCGCCCCGTCGACGTCGCCGAAGACGAGAGTCGAGAGGAGGTCTCGGGCCGGCCAGAAGGCGGGATGGGTCGCGTCCCAGACGACCACGTTGGCGAGCGCCCCCGCCTCCAGGCAGCCCGCCCGAAAGCTCGGATGGAGCCGGCCCGGCCGGCCCCACACCCGGTCGAGGAGCGGGCGGGCCGCGGCCCCTGGTGCGAAGCGGCCATAGCGTTCCTGGCGGGCGTTCCAGACCGCCGCGGGGTCGCCGGTCCCGGCCAGAAAGGCGTCGTAGACCGGTGAGCACGAGGTTCCCAGGGTGCGCAGGCCCGCGACGAAGCGAAGCTCCTTGCGCAAGCTCATCGAGTCGTTGCTCGCGGCACAGTCGGTGGCCACGACCCAGGGCACGCCCGCCTGGTACCACTCGTCCACGGGTGCCGGGAACCCGAACTGAAGCTGCGCGTAGGGGCAAGCCACGAACGTGTGACGTTCGCCCACGCGTCGAAGCTCGTCGCGCCGTACGTAGAGCGCGTGAGCGAAGACGCCGGACACGCGTTCGAGAAAGCCGATCTTGTGGAGCATCCCCCACGGAGAGGTTCCGTGGCGGCTCATGGCGCGTGCGTACTCTTCGGGTGACTGCGCCAGGTGCATGTGGACCGGCAAGCGGTGGGTTTCCGCCAGTCGCGCCACGCGATCGAAGAGCGCATCGGACACCGTGTCCGTGGCGTGCGGGGCGAGGGCTGCGAACACCGTGGGCCGGGGATCCTCGGCCAACCGAATCGTCGCCTCGAGCTGCTGCTGCCAGCGGTCCTGGCCGGGTCCGGCGAGGTCTTGCAGTGTGGGTCCGACCACCGCCGCCAGGCCCGTGTCCGCGATGCCCTCGGCGAGGGCGTCTCCAAAGAAGTAGTGGTCCCAGACGAGGCCTACGCCAGCGAGGAGGGATTCCCAGGCGCCCATGCGAGCAAAGGCGCGGACGTCGGCCGGGCTCAGATGCGCTTCGACGCGGTAGAAGAGGTCCTCGACGACGTTGCCGGAGGTCGCGGCGCCGACGCCTCCGCGCAGCGCGATGAGCGCCACGTGGGTGTGCGCGTTGACCAGGCCGGGCGTGATGAGGTGCTCACCGAAGTCGCGTACCTCGACATTGTCGTCCGGTGGCAAGCCTTGCCCCTTGGCGACGATCGCGGCGCCCTCCAGGTCGATCCACCCGGGAGCGACCCGGAGGCTCTCGCCGGAGCCGAAGACCACCCGCTGGGATCGCAATCGAAGCATGGGCGCATGGTACCGGTACCCGGTGGGGTTGCGGGAACGCGGCTTATTGGTGGGTGACGCGCAGCCAGCGGCGGCGAAGGCGCCTCCACTCCGTTGGACGGATGCGGTCGCTCTCGGGAACGACCAGGGAGCCGACGAAGTCGCCGTCTTCGTACACTCGTTCGATCTGGCGGTGCGCGTCGGCGATGTCCGCATCGGAGAGGATGCCGTTGCTCGTCGCTTTGTAGAACTGGATGGTGATGCGAACGGGGAAGCGACGATCGCGCACGAGGCGCAGCCCGCCCAGCTCTCGAAAGGGGCCCAGGTCTTCGCCGTGGCCGATGACCGCCCGCTCCACGTCGGAGGCCGGGGCCCGCTGTGCACGACGAGGTGCGCCCGCACCTGTCGCTTCCGATGGGATCATCGTTCCACCGGTGGGGAATGCGGGGAATCGTCGCGTTTGGCGGTGGCGCAGCGGAACCTGGACGACCATCATCATGTCGCTCCCTTCTTCGAGCGCGCCTTCGTCCTGAGCGCCGGCCTGGCCGCTCTGCACGCGACGCTCGACGGCGCTGCGCCGCTCGGCCGTGAAGACGGTCCGCTGGCCGGCGTTGTTGAAGTAGAGCTGCTGACCCCACCCCTGGAGGCTCTGGTCGCCGGGACGGTTCTCGATGACGGCGATGCTGGTGCCTTGGCGGGTCACGAG
>JALVDI010000349.1 GCA_027009115.1 Polyangiaceae bacterium
CAGCCCTTGTTCGCCAAGCAGATGGCCGGCGCCGACCGCAACGAAGGCGCCCCCCTGCTCCAGCTCGCGCTCGAGCCGCGGGAGCCATGCGGCGTTGCGACGGGTGAAGAGGCGTTCGAACATCGTGGGTGCCGCTTCCATTTCTTCCGGATCGAAGACGATCTGCTCCAGGCGCTGCTCATCCCCACTGCGGTACGCCTCGAGCATCGCGAGGAGCTTCTGCTCGGCCTCCTCCCGGTCTTCGAGCATCTCCACGAGCGCGCGGGTCGTCTCCTCGTCCGGGACCCCGTTGAAGGCGGCGATCTGATCGCGCACACGCTCGAGCGCCGCGACCTCGATGCCTTGCTCGCGGGCGTACTGGACGATGCTCAGGTCCATGGCCGTCGGGGGCGACCCCTCGTGCAGCTCCGCCACCCGCTTCTGCATGAGAAGCACCATCGCAAACCACGGCCGCAGCTGCCGCAGGCCCTCGGTCGGCACGAGCCCCGAGAGCTCTTCGGTCAGATCGTGCCAGAGCAAGCTTGGCAGTCGCTCGTCCAAGGTCGGCGCGCGCCGAGGCAAGCGCGCCCCCTCGAGGAGCGCTCGAGGCGAGAGCGTGGCCGGATCGATCTCCACAATCACAACACGCGGAGCCGCCAGCGCCTCGAAAGCTTGGCCCGGCAGCGCTTCCTCGAGGGAGACCCCCACGTGCACCGTCCCGAAGAGGTACGAGGGCTGCTCGGTGTTGCGCACGGCGTACAGGAAGGGACGCCGAACGGCTCCGCGCTGCACGCGAGGGGGCTCAGGCGCCGCTTCTTCCTGCCCCACGGTGGGTGGGGGCGAAGCGTTCGGATCCGGCTCGAAGACCGGCGCGGGATGCGAGGGGCTCGGACAGCCGGTCCAGGCGACGAGGAGCAGAGCGAAGAGATGGGTCAACCGATGCGCCATGGCCGACGTGATGCCAAAGGCGTCTTCCGTCGGCAAACGCTCGGGCCCCAGCAGCCGAAGCTCGCCGGGTCTCACTGCTCTCACTCCGACAGCAGCCGTTCGGCCTCCTCCCGCTCCATCTCCAGGGCACGCCGAGCCACGTCGTAGCCGAAGCCCGCGCGCCCGAGGGCCGCGAGCACTCGACGCCGATCCTCCTCCCCCCGACTCCATGGCCCAAAACGCCGGCGCCGGAGCAGGCGCAGCGCACCGACCAGCTCACCGGGCGCCTGCGCGAGGGCCACGTCGACCAGCGGCGTGTCGATGCCCTTCTCGGCGAGCTTCGCGCGGACCTTGCGCGCGCTGGCTCCCCGGCGTCTCAGGGAGCGTGCCTTGTCCCGCGCGTAGCGCGCGTCATCGAGGTAGCCGAGTCGCTCGCACCACCGCAACGTCTGTTCGACCCAGCCGACCAGCTCGTCACGATCGCCGCCATGGATGGCGAGGGAGCGGTCGACGCGCCGAAGGAGCACTCGGCGAAGCTGCGCGCGGCTCGCGGAGCGCTGGCCCAGGTACCGGAGCGCCGCCTTCCGCACCCCCTCGGCCGTGAGGCGAGGAGGCGACTTCGGGCCACGCCTCACGGAGCGACGAGATCCCGGATGCGTTCCAGGAGCAGGGCCTCGCCCTTGGACGTCTGTCCGTCCGCGGCGACCGCCCGCTCGACCGCCTCCAGGAGCTTGCTTCGGGCCTCGCCGGAGAGCGCCCGCACACGTTCCTCGACGGGGCTGTCCATGTCGATTCCCCGCAGCGCCCGCTGCCGCTCTTCCGCCGAGAGCTCGAGCTCGTCCATCACCCGATCGAGGTGGTCCCGCTCGGCGTCGCCGAGGATTCCGTCGGCGATGAGCACCTGCCCCACGATCTGCACGAAGCGCATCCGATCTTCCGGCGACACGGGCCGATGGTGTTGGGAGCGACCCTTGCCGTCAAGCAGCCGGGCCTTGCCACGCGCCTCCGGTGGACGAACCATGCACCCATGCTGCACGACACGACGGGGACGACCGCTGGCACCCCGAGCCTACGATGGTGGACCGCCGGCGCGCAGGGGCCCCGAGTGCTGCTCGTCATGGGCTTCGGGATGCGGGGGGACGTCTGGCAGCCCCAGATCGAAGGCCTGCGGACCGATCATCAGGTCGCCTGGTTCGACAACCGCGGCATCGGCGAGAGCGAGCGCGGACCCAAGCGCCTATGGACGATGGCGGACATGGCCCGAGACACCCTGCGGGTGATGGACGCCCTCGGCTGGGAGGACGCGCACCTCGTGGGCGTGTCGATGGGTGGCATGATCGCCCAAGAGACGGCGCTGATGGCCGAGAGCCGGCTGCGCAGCTTGACGCTGATCGTCACCCACGAGGGAGGTCCCCTCGGGTGGCTGCCCACCGCCAAAGGCCTGCGCCGCTTCCTGGAGGTCCACTTCCGCAACGAGGACGAACGCTTCGAGGCCCTCGCCCGACTGCTCTATCCCGCCGCGTTCCTCGAACGATGCGAGCCGGCCGCGCTGCACGAGCGCATGCAGGCCCAGGTCGGTCGGCGGGTGCCGAAAGCGACTTTCGTGGGGCAGCTCCACGCGGTGCTGCGTCACGACACGGGTGCGCGCCTCGGCCGGCTGCGGCTCCCGACCCTCGTCGTCAAAGCCGGCCAGGACATCCTCGTCCCACCGAAGCGAAGCGACCGCCTCCGCCGCCGCATCGCCCACGCGCACCTTTTGGAGTTCCCCGACGCAGGCCACGGCGTCACCTTCCAGCATGGGGAAGCGCTCAGCGACGCGCTCCGACGGCATTTCCGGCAGGCCGAACTCGAAGCCCTCGCGGCCCAGGCGCCCGCAGTCCACGCCTGAACGGTCGCAAAGGCGTGCCCCGCGCTGGCATCCGCACGCGATCTGTGCTTTGACCCCTCCTCGATGCAGCTCTCCGTCGTCATC